>JAEYTQ010000576.1 GCA_023433965.1 Pseudomonadota bacterium
CGTCAACACCATTTCGCGAGGCACGACGCTGGCGAGCGATGCGCCGTTGCATGATCGGCTTCGAGCGATCATAGCGGCCCCACTGATGCCGCGGGCACTCGAGGAGATCGCGCCTGCGATCAGGACCGAGGCCCGCGAGCTCGTCGACGAGCTGGTCGCCCGCGGCCAGTTCGATGCGGTATCGGATCTGGCCCAGCACCTGCCGCTGACGATCGTCTCCAAGCTGGTCGGCCTGGAGGATTACGGGCGCAGCAGCATGCTGCGCTGGGCTGCCGCGACCTTCAACGTGCTCGGCAGCATGAATGCGCGGGCCTGTACGGCGCTGAAGGACGTTCAGGAGATGCGCGCCTATCTCGGCGGCGACGAGATCAGGAGCCGCCTGAGGCCCGGTAGCTGGGGCGACCGCATCTTCACGGCCGCAGACCGCGGTGAGGTCGAGCGGGAGCGCTGTCCGGTGCTGATGCGGGACTATCTCGGCCCGAGCCTCGATACGACCATCTTTGCAACGGCCAACCTCGTCTTGCTGTTCGGCCGGCATCCCGCGCAATGGGATCTGGTCCGCAGCGATCCGGCCCTGATCCCGAATGCGATCAACGAGGCGCTGCGGCTGGAATCGCCGGTGCGGGGTTTCACGCGCCATCTTGCGGCCGACGCGACGATCGGCGCCCTGACCATTCCGCGCGAGAGCCGCGTGCTGCTGCTGTACGGATCAGCCAATCGCGACGAACGCAAATGGCAGGAGCCGGAACGCTTCGACGTGAAACGCCGCGCCAACGATCATCTCGGATTCGGCAACGGCACGCACATGTGCGCAGGCCTTCATCTGGCCAGGCTGGAGATGACGGCACTGCTCGAGGTTCTGGTGGAGCGTGTTGCCGGTTTCGAGATCGGCGAACCCGTGCTGGCGCTCAACAACGTGCTGCGTGGCCTGGCTTCCCTGCCGGTTCGGGTGAAACGGGCATAGCGCGTCGCTGTCGCGCGCCTTACCGTCGGTCCACGTCGAAGGTCAGGTCCCGACGTCGATGGCTTCCGCGGCGCTGCGCATCGGATCGACGAAGGTCGCGATGGCGTCCTCGATCCCCAGCGCCGAGCGGATCCAGATGATCGAGATGCAGCCGAACACGGTGCCGTCCCGCACGATCGCAACGGCAATCGAGGCCGTCTTGGGATTGTATTCGCCCTCGCTGCGGACGGCGTATCCTCGCGCGGCGGTCTCGGCGATCATGCGGTCGAGCCGGCCCTGGTCGAGGAACGGGCGGTCCTCGGCCTCGTCGATGCGGCGGAGATGATTGACGATCAGATCGCGTTCGCGCGGCGGGCAGGCGGCGAGATAGGCGCGCCCCGCGGAAGTGCGCAGCATCGGCAGGCGCTTGCCGATCATGCCGCGGTCGATCGAGAGCGGGCTGCGGGAATGCGTGGTTTCCTGCACCACCATCGCGGCGTTTTCATAGGTGGAGAGCTCGACCGGCCAGACCAGTTTACGGCTGAGATCGGCCAGATGAGGCGCCGCCGCCTGGCAAATCACCACGCCGGGATCGTAGCCATCGCCGAGGCTCAACGCGCGGCGGGTGACGCGAAAGCGGTCATCGCTGGCGCTGCGCGCGATGTAGCCGAGTTCCTCCAGCGTTTCGAGCAGGCGGTAGACGGTGGGTCGGGGCAGGTCGAGCGCGCGGGCGACGTCGCCGGCGCGGATGCCTCCGGAGCGGTTGACCTCATGCAGCACGTCTAGCCCGCGCTTGAAGGCGCGAACGCCCTCGGACTGCCGCGGCTGACCGTTCCGCGTCCGCTCCTTGGACACTTGGCATTTCCTCCCTTGTGGCACATCGCGACGCGCTTATTGTCGTTGCGAACGCGAGGCGATTGCGGGGCCACCGTAAGATCGCGCGCGGGCGGTATCAAGCTCGCGGCAGTGCGACGATCGCGATGCCTCCGGGAGGATGTCGATGGAAATCACCGCGCTCGGCTATATCGGTATCGGTTCATCACAGCTCGACCAGTGGAGCCGGATGGCGACCGGGCTGCTCGGCATGCAGCAGGTCGACCGCGGCGGCAAGATGCGCGCCTTCCGCATGGACGATCGCAAGCAGCGGCTGATCGTTGACGGCGACAGCGACGCAGGCCTTGCAGTGATGGGCTGGGAGGTTCCCACGACCGCCGAACTGGACCGGTTGGCGGGTCGGCTGGAAAGCCACGGTATCGAGGTGGCGAGAGGCTCGCGCGCGCTGGCGGACGAGCGGCATGTCGCCGAGCTGATCGCGTTCGCCGATCCCGCCGGCAACCGGCTGGAAGCTTTTTGCAAGCCGGAGCTTGCGAGCGAGCCGTTCAGGCCGGGCCGCCCGATCTCGGGCTTCCGCACCGGCGCGCTCGGCATGGGGCACGTCGTGCTCAATGTGGAGGATGTCGAGCCGCTCTTGCCGTTCTACCGCGACGTGCTCGGCTTCCACGTCTCCGATTTCGGGCTGAAGCCGTACGGACTCTATTTCTTTCACGTCAACGGCCGTCACCACTCCTTTGCGATGGTCGGCTCGGGGCGCAAGGCGATGCATCACTTCATGGTCGAACTCGGCAGTCTCGACGATGTCGGCCAGGGCTACGACCTCGCTCAGCTGGACGAGGGGCGCATCGCCTACACGCTGGGCCGGCATACCAACGACCACATGACCTCGTTCTACGTGAATACGCCGTCCGGCTTCTTCATCGAGTACGGCTGGGGCGGACGCGTCATCGATCCCGAGACCTGGCAGCCGCACGAGACCTTCGATGGGCCCTCCCTGTGGGGCCACGAGCGGCTCCATATGCCGGAAGAGCAGCGCAAGCGATTGCGCGACATGCGGCTCGATGCGGCCGCGCGCGGCGTGCGTGTCGCCGACCCGCGCGTGCCGCCGCTGAATTGCGCGTGGTTGGATGCGGTCGTGGCACGCGAATAATCTGCGGCCGGGCCGCTATCAGGTCTCGCCGAGGTCGACCTGAGTCAACAGTCCCTGGCGCAGCGCCAGCCGGACCAGCTCGATGTCGGAGCCGACGCCGAGCTTGTCCTTGATCAGGGAATGCAGGTTCGCCACCGTTTTCGGGCTGACATGCAGCGTCTCTGCGATCTCCTCCGTCGTGTTCTCGGCGAGCAGCAGCCGCAGCACCTCGAATTCGCGTGGCGTGAGCACGTCGGCGGCCGAGCTCTCGCCGCTGATGCGGCTCAGTGCAAGCTCGTGGTCGATGTCGGGGCTGATGGCGATCTTGCCGGCGAGCACGTCCTTGACCGCGCGCAGCAGCGTCTCTGGAGCGCTGGTCTTGGTGACATACCCTCTCGCGCCGGCGCGGATCGCCTGCACGGCAAAGCCGGCATTCTCATGCATGGTGAACACCAGGATCCGCGCCGCTTTGTCCCACTGCCTGATGCGCCTGACGGCCTCGATGCCGCCGATGCCGGGCATACTGAGGTCCATGATGACGAGGTCGGGCGCCTCCGATTTGTACAGACGATAGGCCTCCGCGCCGTCACCCGCCTCCGCGACGACGCGCAGGCCCGGCTGCTTCTGCAGCACGGCGCGATAGCCCTCGCGGACGACGGAGTGGTCGTCGACCAGCAGGATGGTCGCATCGGCCGCGCTCATGCGGCTTGCTCCAGGGCCTTCCGATCGGCGGACGAGAGAGGAATGAACACATGCAAGGCCGATCCGTGAGGGATGCTCTCAAAGCTCAGGCGGCCGCGAAGTGCGGCGACACGCTCGCGCATGCCGAGCAGGCCCATGCCTGATTTGACAGCGGCTTCGTTCGGCCCGCCGTCGTCCTCGACCACGAGGGCAATCCCGCTTTCGGTCGACGTCAGAAGCAGGCTGACCCTCGTCGCGCCGGCGTGCTTGGCTGCATTGGTGAGCGCCTCCTGCACGATGCGGTAGAGATTGGCGCTGACGGAAGCCGGTACGCTTTCGAAGGCGCCCTCGAACCGGATGTCGAAGCGGGTCTGGCCGCGGCTGCGGCCATTCCATCCCGACACCAGGCCTTCGAGGCTCGCGACCAGGCCGAGTTCGTCCACGTCGGGCGGCCGCAGGCGGAACAGCGCACCGCGCAGCGTCTCCATCATGCCGGTCGCGGTCCGGGCGATGCTGTCGCACTCGCCCAGCAGATCGGGGCAGTCCTGCGCCGCAGTCTGGCGGGCGGATGCGGCAAGCGCGCGGATCGCGGCGAGCGACTGGCCGAACTCGTCGTGCAGTTCGCGGGCGAGATGGCGGCGCTCCTCGTCCTGAAGCGCGATCAGCTTTCGCGTCAGATCGTTGCGCTCGGCAAGCGCGGTATCGAGGCTCTCGGCGAGATGGTTGAAGACGTCGCGGATGGCGGAGAGCTCGGCGAGGTCGAACGGCGGCAGCCGCGTGGTGAGATCGCCGGCTGCGATGCGCTGGAGCCCGCTGCCGATCAGGCGGGTGGGGCGCAGGGCGCGCGCGAGTGCGGCATAGACCAGAGCGCAGAGCAGCGGCAGCGCGATCGCGAGCGCGATCATCAGTCGCCCGGCCTCGTGCCAGGCCTCCGCCGTCTGCACGGCCGGATCGACCGAGACCACGGTCTCGCCGAGCTTGGTTCCGCGCACGATGACCGGTCGTGCCGCCTCTCGGCCCGGATCGAACAGGCTACGATAGAAGGCGGCGAAGGCTTGCGGCGGCGGGTCTGCCGAGGCGGGCGCGCCGCTGCAGAAGCGCTGGAGGATGTCGCCGCTCGCGCCGCGGAATGCCAGACACAGGCCGGGCGTCATCACATAGGCAGAAACGGGATCGAGGTTGGGAAAGTCCGCGCGCGGGCTCGCAACCCACTGAATCTTGCCCTGTTGCAGCTCCAGCGATTTCGCCACGATGGCGGCGATACCGTCGATGCGCGCATGCGCAGTACGGTCGGCCGATACGAGGAAATAAGCGGAGATGGCGGCGAAGCAGGCGGCCGAGATCGCGGCCACGCGCAGCGTCAGACGGACCTTGAGATCGAATCTCGGGCGATTCCACATCGGCTGGCACCTGGTGCGAACGGGGTCGTCACTCCCCGCATTAAAGGGCAGAACGCATGGAGCGGGAAGCGTTCCTGCATTGCCGCAGTGCAACGTCGTGAAAATTTCCCGGCATTCGGCAGGACGATCGCGGCTGCACGGCCTTTGGCGGGCCGCCAGATTGGCGGGCCGCTCCGACCCGCGAGGTTCGTTCATGCACCCCCGTCGGCTAATTCTCTCCGCCTGCCTCCTGGTCGTCGTCTCTTGTTCGCCGGTCGTTGCCGGCGGGCCCGTTGGCGTTGCCATGGACGATTTCAGCTACACCGACACGTCGGGCGAGCCGACCGACCAGGCCGCCGCGCACGCGCGGCGGCTGGCGGCGTTCATGGCTGCACTTCGAAGGGACATTGGTGCGGACCCGCGCTATTGGCTGGTTCCATCCGCCCAGGACGGTGCGGCGTTCAAGGTCATCGGCGGCATCCAGAAGACGAGCACGCTGGTGCAATGGGCCAAGGTCGCCGTCATCGACGTCGGCGCCAAGACGCTGCTGATGGACAAGCTCTACTCCTTCCGCGGCGACAATGATGAAGCATGGGAACGCGCCGAGATCTTCCTGTCCCGCGAGATCCTGGCTGCGCTCGCGACGCCCGCGCCGATTGCGCTCGCCGTATTCGATTTCGAGCTCGAGGATACGACCGCCGCCTCGGC
>JAEYTQ010000614.1 GCA_023433965.1 Pseudomonadota bacterium
CGCTCGGTCCGCCGACGTCGTCCGGCTGGAAGCACGAGGCGGGATCGGGGACGACGAGATCCTCGTTGATCCTGAACTGATAGCGCGTGCCGGCGCGCGCCGTCGGGCTCAGCAGCTGACACCAGCCCTCGTCATCGCGCGGCATCCTTCGCGGCGGCTGGCCGGCCTCGAGCAGCTCGACCGAGCGGGCCGTGGGCGCCCACAGGTTGAACGAGACCCCATGATCGACGATCTGGGGACCATGACGCCGGCTTTGCTCGGCCGTTCCCAATGTTTGCTTCAAGCCCGTCCCTCTTTCGTCGGCATGCCCAGCGCCTCGGCATGCTTTGAGATCGCTCGACAAAGCCGAGCCGTGAGCGTTCGTTCCTCGGTGCGGCGACACGCGGACATTTGCAGTACGCAGGGAACGGAATCACCGGCGCGACGGTTACCGTTTCACACAGGAGAGCCGCCGCCATGCGCCGCCCGAAGCCGCAGACCATCCGTAACAAGCTCGACGTGACCGACCGCGTCCAGGTGCGTCTGCTCAAGAAGCGCCTCGGACTGTCGGACGCAGAGCTCACCGCGATCGTCGGGCGGATCGGCAATTCGATCCCGGCCATCAGCAAGGAGGCAGCTCTGCAAAGGGCCAAGGTGCTGGCCAAGCCGGCAGATGTGCCTGCCGCCATGATCGCTTCGGCGAGCGTCGTCGAGCCGGTCACGACCGAGGCCGCGGTGACTGTCGCGACATCCTGACGGGCTATTCGGGGGCAACAATGGACCAAAAAATACATTCGGACGAGGCCCTGACACGGGCGGCCTCGAGCCTGCGCCGCACCCGGATCACCGAGGGCCGCCCCTTCCCGCTGGGCGCCACCTGGGACGGGCTCGGCGTCAATTTCGCGCTGTTCTCGGCTCATGCGACCAAGGTCGAGCTCTGCCTGTTCGACGATACCGGCGAAACCGAGCTCGAGCGCATCGAGCTGCCCGAATATACCGACGAGGTCTGGCACGGCTATCTACCCTCGGCCCGACCCGGCACCGTCTACGGCTACCGTGTCCACGGCCCCTACGAACCCGACGCCGGCCACCGCTTCAATCCCAACAAGCTCGTGCTCGATCCCTACGCCAGGCAGCTGGTCGGCGAGCTTCGCTGGGGGCCGGAGCTGTTCGGCTATCAGCTCGACCATGCCGACAAGGACCTCTCCTACGACGAGCGCGACAGCGCGCCCCTGATGCAGAAATGCCGCGTCATCGATCCCGCCTTCACCTGGGGCGTGGCGCGCAAGCCGGAGGTGCCCTGGGAGCGCACGATCGTCTACGAGATGCACGTCAAGGGATTCACCCAGCTGCATCCGCTGGTGCCGGAGGCCGACCGCGGCACCTTCTCGGGCCTGGCGCATTCGGAGGTCCCCGCCTACTTGCGCTCGCTCGGTATCACCAGCGCCGAGCTGCTGCCGATCCATGCCTTCGTCGACGACAGCTATCTGGTCGAGAAAGGCCTGCGCAATTACTGGGGCTACAATTCGATCGCCTTCTTCGCGCCGGATCCGCGCTACCTCAAGGCGCCGTCTCCGAGCGAGTTCAAGGCCATGGTGAACCAGTTTCACGCCCATGGCATCGAGGTCATTCTCGACGTCGTCTACAATCACACTGCGGAAGGCAACGAGCTCGGCCCGACCCTGTCGTTCAAGGGCATCGACAACGCCAGCTATTACCGCCTGCTGCCGGACCAGAAGCGCTACTACATCAACGACACCGGCACCGGAAACACCGTCAATCTCTCGCATCAGCGCGTGCTTCAGCTCGTCGCCGATTCCCTGCGCTACTGGGCAAGCGAGATGCGGGTCGACGGCTTCCGCTTCGATCTCGCCACCATCCTGGCGCGAGAACCCTATGGCTTCGACGAGGGCGGCGGGTTCCTCGATGCCTGCCGCCAGGACCCCGTGCTTTCCAGCGTCAAGCTGATCGCAGAGCCATGGGACATCGGTCCCGGCGGCTACCAGGTCGGTCAGTTTCCGCCCGGCTGGGCCGAGTGGAACGACAAGTTCAGGGACACGGCGCGCGCGTTCTGGAAGGGCGATCCGGGCACGCTTGCCGACTTTGCCAAGCGCATCTCGGGATCCGGCGATCTCTTCAACAAGCGGGGCCGCCGGCCTTGGGCCAGCGTCAACTTCGTCACGGCGCACGACGGTTTCAACCTCAACGACCTCGTCTCGTACAACGACAAGCACAACGAGGCCAATGGCGAGGACAATCGCGACGGTCACAGCAACAACCATTCCTGGAACTGCGGCGCCGAAGGACCGACGGACGACCCGGAGATCATCAGCTTGCGCGAGCGCCAGAAGCGCAATCTGCTGGCGACGATGCTGCTGTCCCACGGCACGCCCATGCTGCTCGCTGGCGACGAGTTCGGTCACACCCAGAACGGTAACAACAACGCCTATGCCCAGGACAACGAGACCACCTGGCTCAATTGGATGGGCATCACAGCGAACGGGCGCGGCCTTCGCGAGTTCACGCGCAAGCTGATCGCCACCCGCAAGGCCTTTCCCATCCTCTACCGCAGCCGCTTCCTGGTCGGCTCGCTCAACGAGGAGCTCGACGTCAAGGACGTGACCTGGCTGTCGCCGTCCGGTGAGGAGATGACGACCGAGCAATGGCACGATGGCAATGCAAAGTGCTTCGGGATGCTACTCGACGGCCGTGCACAGGAGACCGGAATCAAGCGCCGCGGCTCGGATGCGACCATGCTGCTGGTCTACAACGCACACCACGACGTCGTGAACTTCACCTTGCCGGAGGTCACCGATGGACGCAGCTGGCTGGGGCTGATCGACACCAATCGGCCCGACGCGCCCATGGCCGAGTTCGAGTTCGGGCACGCCTACGCAGTGACGGCACGCTCGCTCGTGGTGTTCGGCTTGGCGAACGACAGCATCGCGACGCGACGCTTGCGCCAGGGCCTCGGCGCACTGCTGGACATCGCCGATACGCCCCTGCAGGGCTAAACGATCGGCCGCGCGAAGGAAGGCGTCTGCCCTGCGGCGCATCCTTCGAGACGCCCGCCTTCGGCGGGCCTCAGGATGAGGGCGGTGCGTGTGGCGGTTGTCTCAGCGATCGACCTCGCCGAACACGATGTCCAGCGAGCCCAGGATCGCCGAGACGTCGGCAAGCAAATGCCCCTTGCAGAGGAAGTCCATCGCCTGCAGGTGGGCGAAGCCAGGGGACCTGATCTTGCACTTGTAGGCCTTGTTGGTCCCGTCCGAGACGAGAAACACGCCGTCTTCACACAGGTCAACGGATCGCCGCAAGGCGCGCGGTGCGTGCTTTTGGAACATCGCATCCCGGATGCGCGTTCAATGCAGACACCGGAGATCAAAATGGAGTACCGCCTG
>JAEYTQ010000774.1 GCA_023433965.1 Pseudomonadota bacterium
AACCATTCCCGCCAGGCGAGCCGCAGCTCGTGACGGGCAAACCAGGACAGCGCGGTTGCCGAGCTCATGCCGCGGCCTGAAGCGTCACCAGCGCGATGAAGAGATCTTCCAGGCTGGTGTCGGCATGTCCGTTCTGCTGGCGCAGCTCGGCGAGCGTGCCTTCCGCGACCAGGCGACCGGAGGCGATGACGCCGATGCGGTCGGCCATGCGCTCGGCCACTTCGAGAATGTGCGTCGTCATGATGACGGTGCAGCCGGCGCGGACGCGCGCGCTGAGCAGGCCCTTGACGTGGCGGGCGGACACTGCATCGAGACCCGTCAGCGGCTCGTCGAGGATGATGAGGCGGGGATCGTGCACCAGCGCTCCTGCGAGAGCGACCTTCTGGCGCATGCCCTTGGAAAACCCTTCGCAGCGCTCATGCCGGTGCGCTTCGAGCCCGAGCGAGCCGAGCAGCTCCTGCGCCACCGGCTCCGAGACCGCCGGAGCGATGCCCCAGAGCCCTGCGACGAATTCGAGGTATTCGAGCGGCGTCAGCTTGTCGTAGATCATCGGCTCGTCGGAGACCCAGGCCATCACCTGCTTGGCGCCGACGGGGTCCGCCAGCGCGTCGATGCCGAAGATCGAGACGGCGCCGGCATCGGGGCGCAGCAGGCCTGCGACCATGCGCAAGGTCGTGGTCTTGCCGGCGCCGTTGGGGCCGACCAGCGCGTAGAATTCCCCGGCGTGGATGGTGAGATCGAGGCTGTCCACCGCCAGACGGTTAAAACGCTTCGTTAACCCCTTAACTTTCAGCGCCGAGCTGTCCGGCTTCATGACGGTCACACCATCCGGTTTCCGCATCGCCCGAGACCATGACCCGAAGATGTTTCGGCACCGTGAATCGCACTGCCGCAAATTCCGCCATCCGGATTGAACAAAAGGCAAGCCGCTCCGACAAGTCGCCCTTTGTTGACAGCGCGCGAGCCTTCAGGCTGAATTGATTCCGGACAAATGGCGCTAACGCAGCGAAACGACTGCGTAGCGACTGAACACAAGATGCGGCGAGGCGGTCAAGAAGAGCCGCCGGTTGCATCGGGGAGGATGCGCGGCGATGCTGGATTTCATTCAGCAGCTGGTCAGCGGTGTTGCGCTCGGCTGCGTTTACGGCCTGATCGCGCTCGGCTTCGTGCTCGTCTACAAGGCCACCGAGGTCGTCAATTTCGCCCAAGGCGATCTGATGATGCTCGGCGGCTTCTTTGCCTTCACCTTCATCGGCATGATGGGACTGAACTACTGGCTCGGCTTCGCCGGCGCAGTGGCCGCCATGGCGCTGTTCGGCATGGTGGCGGAGCGCGTGGTGGTGCGGCCGATCCTCGGTTATCCCCAGTTCTCCATCATCATGGTCACGATCGGCCTCGGCTATTTCCTGCGCTCGGTCGCCGGCATGATCTGGGGTACCGACGACCTGAAGATCGACACCCCGTTCAGTCAGGGCGTGCTGCGCATGGGCTCGCTTGTGCTCGCCCATGACAAGCTCTCGGTGATCGCGGCGACGATGATCCTGTGCACGCTGCTGTGGCTGTTCTTCAACAAGACCACGCTCGGCACGGCGATGCGGGCCAGCTCCGAGAACATGCTTGCAGCCTACTATATGGGCATTCCGGTCAAGCGTGTGGTATCGGTCGTCTGGGCGATCAGCGCGGCGGTCGCGACCTGCGCCGGCGTGCTGCTGGCGCCGATCACCTTCATCCACTCCAATGTCGGCCTCGTGCTCGGCCTGAAGGCGTTTCCCGCCGCCGTGCTCGGCGGCTTCGGCTCGATCCCGGGCGCTGTGGTCGGCGGCGTCTTGATCGGCGTGATCGAGAGCATGGCCGGCTTCTACCTGCCCGAGGGCTGGAAGGACGTCGCGCCCTACCTCGTGCTGCTGACCGTGCTGCTCTTGAAGCCCGAAGGCCTGTTCGGCCTCCACGTCCGCAAGAAGGTCTGAACGCCATGCGGTTCATGTTCAAGACCGACTACGAGGACGACATCAAGCTGTTCCCGCACTCGGGTTACATCGTCTCCTACGGCATCCTGCTCGCGCTGTTGCTGATCGCACCTCATGTGCTCTCCAGCTATCTGATGAGCCAGCTCGTCTTCGTCTGCATCTACGCGATCGTTGGCGTGGCGCTGCTGATCCTGACCGGCTTCACCGGCCAGGCTTCGCTCGGGCACGCCGCGTTCCTTGCGATCGGGGCCTACACGGCGGCCTATTTGCAGAAATACAACGTGCCGTTCCCGGTCTACTTCCTCGCCGCCGGGCTCTTGTCCGGAATCATCGGCGCGATGGTCGGGTTTCCCGCTCTGCGTCTCACCGGGATCTACCTCGTCATCGCCACCATCTCCTTTGCCCTGATCGTCGAGGAGATCCTTGCGCGCTGGGAGAGCGTCACCCACGGCAACGAAGGCATGCGGGTCAAGGCGTTGTCACTGCTCGGCGTCACCGTGCCGCGCGACAGTCCGACCTTCTACTACCTCTGTCTTTCCGTGCTGGTTCTGACCATCGTCGGCACGCTCAACCTCTTACGCTCCCCGACGGGCCGTGCCTTCGTCGCGATCCGCGACTCCGAGACCGCAGCGCGCAGCATGGGCGTCAACGTCGCGCTCTACAAGGTGAAGTCGTTCGCGATCTCGGCGGCGATCACCGGCTTCGCCGGGGTGCTGTTCGCGCACAAGCTCTCCTTCATCTCGCCGGAGATGTTCACGCTCCAGCTCTCGATCGAGTTCATCATCGTGATCCTGATCGGCGGCACTTTCAGCCTGCACGGGGCCGTGCTGGGCGCGATCTTCATCGTGATGATCGACCCGTTCCTGACTTACCTGAAGGACGACATGCCCGGCATCATCGCCGGCATCGCCGCAACGTTGGGAGCGAGCTCGGCGACTGCGGGAAGCATTCAGACGAGCGTGTCGACCTTCGCCTCGCTCAACGGCCTGAAGGGCGCGATCTACGGCATCATCATCGTGCTGTTCGTGCTGTTCGAGCCGCTCGGGCTCTACGGCCGCTGGCTCAAGATCAAGCTCTTCTTCCAGCTGTTCCCGCTTTACAAGCGCGCCACCTTCAAGCGGCAGAAGATCTACGTGAAGTCGGAGCGCAACCGATGAGCTATTTCCGTGCCGAGAACCTGTCGCTGCATTTCGGCGGCCTCAAGGCCGTCGACGCGGTCTCGTTCGCGGTCGAGAAGGGCGAGATCCTCTCGATCATCGGGCCCAACGGCGCCGGCAAGAGCTCGATCTTCAACCTGATCTCGCGGATCTACCGGCCGACCTCCGGCCGCATCTTCTTCGAGGACCAGGACATCACCGAGGAGCCGCCCTACGACATCGCCAAGCTCGGCATCGCGCGCACCTTCCAGAACATCGAGCTGTTCGAGAACGCGACCGTGCTGTCGAACCTCTTGGTCGGCCGTCATCGCCATTCCACCACCCAGCTCTGGCAGGAGCTGCTGTTCCTGCCGAGCGTGCGGGCCAACGAGAAGGTCCATCGCCGCCGGGTCGAGCAGGTCATCGAATTCCTCGATCTCGAACCCTATCGCGACAAGCTGATCTCGGGCCTGCCTTACGGCGTGCGCAAGGTGATCGAGCTGGCGCGCGCGCTGTGCTCGGAGCCGAAGCTGATCCTGCTGGACGAGCCGTCCTCCGGCCTCAACGTCGAGGAGACCGACGACATGTCGTTCTGGATCCGCGACCTCAAGAACGAGCTCGGGGTCACCGTGCTGATGGTCGAGCACGACATGTCGCTGGTGAACCGCGTCTCCGACCGCGTCATCGCGCTGAACTACGGTCGGGTGCTGGCAATGGGCTCGCCGGCCGAGGTGCAGCAGCACCCCGATGTCGTCGCCGCGTATCTGGGGGCCTGAGGCGATGGACGCGACCGCGACGCCCGAGACCATCCTGAAGCTCTCGAACATCGAGAGCTATTATGGGCCGATCATGGCGATCCGCGGCATCTCGCTGGAGGTGCCGCGCGGCCGCATCGTCACGCTCCTGGGTGCCAACGGCGCCGGCAAGACCACGGTGCTGAAGACCATCTCGGGCATTCTCGACCCGCAGAAGGGAACCATCGAGTTTCTGGGCAGGCCGATCCAGCGCATGGAAGCTGACCGGATCGTACGGCTCGGCCTCAGCCACGTGCCGGAGGGGCGCGAAGTGTTCCCGTTCCTGTCCGTGCGCGAGAACCTGATGATGGGAGCCTATCCGCGCAAGGACCGCGAGGGCGTCGCGGAGGATCTGGAGCGCGTCTACGGCTATTTCCCGCGCCTGAAGGAGCGCATCAACCAGCCGGCCGGCCAGCTCTCCGGCGGCGAGCAGCAGATGCTCGCGATCGGGCGTGCGTTGATGAACCGGCCGACGCTGCTCTTGCTCGACGAGCCCTCGCTCGGCCTGTCGCCGCTGCTGGTGAAGGAGATCTTCACCATCATCCGCCGGGTCAACGAGGAGCAGGGCATGTCCATCCTGCTGGTCGAGCAGAACGCCAAGGTGGCGCTGGAGACGGCGCATTACGGCTATGTGCTGGAGATCGGCCGCATCGTGATGAACGATACCTGCGACCGCTTGATGCATTCCCAGGACATCCAGGAGTTCTACCTTGGCGCCAAGGAAGCGGGTGCGCGAGGCGAGCGGCGCTGGAAAAAGAAGAAGACGTGGCGGTGAGGACGAGCTGGCAGTAAGATGAGCGCGCCATCCGCGAGATAGACCGCCGGCAAGGCAGGCAGCGGAGGCAGGCGACAAGGAGGGAGACGCGCATGGCCCGACCGGCGGTGCTGACGGTCGCTGATACGATCGCGAAGAGCTTTTTGCACGCCGCCGAGACGCGGGGCGACAGGCCGGCGATTCGCGAGAAGAAGTTCTGCATCTGGCAGCCGACCAGCTGGCGCGAGTGGCTGGAGATCTCGAAGGAGATCGCCTACGCGCTTCGCGCCATCGGCTTCATGCCCGGCGACGTCGCCTCCATCATCGCCAACGCCGTGCCCGAATGGGTCTATGCCGACATGGGCATCTTGTGCGCCGGCGGCGTCTCCTCCGGAATCTATCCGACCGATTCCTCCTCGCAGGTCGAATATCTCGTCAACGACTCCCGCACCAAAGCGATCTTCGCCGAGGACGAGGAGCAGCTCGACAAAATTCTCACCTGCCGCGCGCGCTGCCCGTCCCTGCAGAAGATCATCGTGTTCGACATGGAGGGCCTCCGGGGCTTCTCCGACGACATGGTGATGTCGCTCGACGAATTTCGTGCGCTCGGCCGCAACCACATGGTCGGCAGCGAAGCGCTCTGGCAGGAGATGATCGAGAGCCGCGGCGTCGATGATCTCGCCATCCTGGTCTATACGTCGGGCACCACCGGCCCGCCCAAGGGCGCGATGCACGCCAACCGCAGCGTTACCCATCAGATGCGGCACGCCAACGACTTCATCCCGGCACGCGAGGACGAAGAACGGCTGGTCTTCCTGCCGCTCTGCCATGTCGCGGAGCGCATCGGCGGCTATTACATCTCGGTCGCGCTCGGCTCGGTGATGAACTTTGCCGAGAGCCCGGAAACCGTGCCGGACAATTTGCGCGAAGTGCAGCCGACCGCCTTTCTGGCGGTACCGAGAATCTGGGAAAAGTTCTATTCCGCCATCACCATCGCGCTGAAGGACGCGACGCCGCTGCAGCAATGGGTCTATCGCCGTGCCATCGCCATCGGCTACCGCATGGTCGAGTACCGGCTCGAGGGCAAAGTGCCGCCGTTGCCGCTACGGATCGCCGATCGCGTCGCCTATCTGGCCGCGTTCCGCAACATTCGCCGCATGATCGGGCTCGACCGCTGTCGCATCGCGTTCACCGGCGCAGCCCCGATCGCACCGGAGCTGATCCGCTGGTATCTGGCGCTCGGCATCGACATCCACGAGGTCTACGGCCAGACCGAGAATTGCGGGGTCGCCACCATGATGCCGGCGGACAGGATCAAGCTCGGCTCGGTCGGCACCGCGGTGTCCTGGGGCGAGGTGGCGCTGTCGCCCGAGGGCGAGATCCTGATCAAGGGCGACTTCCTGTTCATGGGCTACCTGAACCAGCCGGAGAAGACCGCGGAGACGATCGACTCCCGCGGCTGGCTGCACACCGGCGACGTCGGCACCATCGACAACGAGGGCTTCGTCCGCATCACCGACCGGATGAAGGACATCATCATCACCTCCGGCGGCAAGAACATCACGCCGTCCGAGAT
>JAEYTQ010000018.1 GCA_023433965.1 Pseudomonadota bacterium
TGCGATTTCCAGGGCGGATTGGCCGAAGCCGTGCGCAAGGGACGCAAGCAGGAATATGCCTGGGCCTACGAAAAATATGGCGACGAAGTGCCCGACCCCCTCGATCCCGCAACGCTGCAATCGGCCGTGCTCGACTGGACCGGCCGCACGCGGGAGCAGACCGCGCGGTTAGCGCTCGTGCGTGACCTGCTCGCGCTGCGCCGCAAGGAGATCATGCCGCGGCTCGGTGGCGCAAGCTTCGGCGACGCAGAGGCCGCGGACAACGGCCTGCTCACCGCGCATTGGCGCATGGGCGATGGCTCGACGTTGCGCCTCGTCGCTAATCTCTCGGATCACGAGATCGCCTGCACTCTCGGTGCGGGCACGCCGATCTGGGGCAGCGCGGCCGCCGAGCGGCTGCCGCCCTGGTCTGTGGTCTGGCATCTCGGAGGTTAGCATGGCTCCCGCCATTCCGCTCGCGACGTACCGGCTGCAGCTCACCGCGGATTTCGACTTCGACAAGGCCGCCGCGGTCGTCCCCTATCTGAAAGCGCTGGGGATCACGCACCTCTATGCGTCGCCGGTGATGAAGGCCCGCAAGGGCTCGACGCATGGCTACGACACCGTCGATCACGGCCAGTTCAACCCCGAGCTTGGCGGCGAGGCCGGTTTTGCGCGGCTGAGCGATGCGCTTCGGCAGCACGATCTCGGACTCATCGTCGATTTCGTCCCCAACCATGTCGGCGTGCATTTCGCCGACAACCCCTGGTGGCTCGACGTGCTGGAATGGGGCCAGGCCTCGCCGCACGCCGTCTCCTTCGACATCGATTGGGATCAGCTGGCTTTTCGCGCCCGCGGCGGCGTGCTGCTGCCGATCCTCGGCGCGTCCTACGGCGAGGCGCTCGAGCGCGGCGACATCGAGCTGCGCTACGATCCGGATGAAGGAAGCTTATCCGCCTGGTACTTCGAGCATCGCCTGCCCATCGCCCCGGAACGCTACGGCGAGGTGTTGCGGATGATCGTCAAGGAGGCGGACGCGACGGAAACGGAGTCGGGCAAGCGCCTGCTCGCGCTGGCATCGCGCTACACCGGATTGCGCCGTCCCAACCGCAAGGAAGCTCCCGCGTTCAAGTCCGAGCTCAAGGAGATCGCAGGCTCCGCCGACCTCATCGCGCGAGGCCTGGCCGCCTATCGCCCCGCCAAGGACCGCCCGGCGCAGACGCTCGCGCTGCATCACCTGCTCGAGCGCCAGCACTACAAGCTCGGGCATTGGCGGCTTGCCTCCAGCGACATCAACTATCGCCGTTTCTTCGACGTCAACGGGCTCGCCGGCCTGCGCGTGGAGGACGCGAGTACGTTTGCCGCCACGCACCGGCTGGTGAAGCAGCTCGTTGCAGAGGGCAAGCTGCAAGGCATCCGGCTCGACCACATCGACGGCCTGCGTGATCCCGCGCAATATTGCCAGCGGCTGCGTCGGCTGGTGCGCGACGCCCAAAGCAACACCGCGCAAGGCAACACCGCCCAAGGCAACGCCAAGCCCTTCTACACCGTGATCGAGAAGATCCTGTGTGAGCACGAGCGCCTGCCGCATTTCGCCGGCGTCCACGGCACCACCGGCTATGAATGGATGAACGTCATCACCCATGTGCTGATCGATCCGAGGGGGCTGGACGCGCTGGACGAGACCTGGCGGCAGATCAGCAACCGGCCGCCGCGGCTTGCGCCCTACGTCAAGGACGCAAAGCGCCGGGTGCTGGAGACGTTGCTCACGAGCGAATTCACCGTGCTGACGCGCCTGCTGGCGCGTATCGCCAACGGACATTACTCCACGCGCGACTTCTCTGCCGACAGCCTGAGACAGGCGCTCGAGCTCTACGTCCTGCATTTCCCGGTCTATCGCACCTACCTGACGCATAGCGGCCCGACCGCACCGGACCGCAAGCTGATCGACGACACCATCGCGCGCGCGCGCCGGGAGTGGTTTGCCGCCGACGAGGGAATTTTCGACTTCCTGCGCGATGCGTTGACCATGGACCTGCTCAAGCCCGGCCGTCCCCCGCACAGCGCCCCACGCGTGCGCCGCTTCGCGCTCAAGGTGCAGCAATTCACCGGGCCGATGATGGCGAAGTCGCTGGAGGACACCGCGTTCTACCAGTTCCACCGGCTGCTCGCGCTGAACGAGGTCGGCGGCGATCCCGCGAGCACCGGGCTCACGATTCCAGCCTTTCACCAGGCCATGCAGGCGCGCGCCAGGGAGTGGCCGCACGGCATGACCGCGACGGCGACCCACGACACCAAGCGTGGCGAAGACGCCCGCATGCGGATCGCGGCGCTCAGCGAAATTCCCGGCGAATGGACCAGCGCGGTGGCGCGGTGGAAGGTGCTGAACGCGCCGCATCTCACGCTGGACGGCAATTTCCGCGCGCCGTCGGCGACGTTCGAATACATGCTGTACCAGACCCTGCTCGGCGTCTGGCCGCTCCAGGAGCCGGCCGACGCCGGCTTCGTCGAGCGCATCCAGGCCTATGCGCTTAAGGCGGCACGCGAGGGCAAGGAGGAGACGAGCTGGCTCAACCCGCATGAAACCTATGAGAACGGCATCCGGGACTTCATCGCGAAGATCCTCGACTCCGCGCAGTCCGCAGAATTCCTGGAAGCGCTGCAGACGCTGGCTCGCCGCGTCGCGTTGCTGGGCACGCTGAACTCGCTGAGCCAGCTCACGCTCAAGGCGACGCTGCCGGGCGTGCCGGACTTCTATCAGGGCACCGAATTCTGGGATCTGTCGCTGGTCGACCCCGACAATCGGCGGCCGGTCGACTTCGTTGCCCGTCATGCAGCCCTGAGAGCATTGGAAGCGCCGGACTGGAGCGGCCTGACCAAGGCCTGGCCGGACGGCCGGCTCAAGCTGGCCTGGACGCGGCATCTCCTCGAGCTGCGCAACCGCCTCCCCGATATTTTCGTCCGCGGCGGCTATCAGCCGCTCGAAGTGCGCGGCGCGCACGCCGACCACGTCATTGCGTTCGCTCGCACCCACGGCCGCGCGGCAGCCATCGTCGTCGTGGGTCGTCATTTCGCGCCGTTCACGCAAGGCGGCCGGGACTGGCCTGCGCCGCAAAGCTTCGATGGAGCCGTCGACATCACCGGCTACGCCGGCACGGGCCTTGCGGGCAACGAACTGCCGCTCGCGCAGGTCCTGCGCGATCTTCCCGTGGCCGTCATCGAGGCGCGCAGCACGAGTGTCGCGAAGCCGGCACGCCCGCTTGCGCCCGCCTGAGGTTTACTTGCCGCCATCCTTGGTGAGCAGCAATTGCCCGCGCTTCTTGATGGTGGCCTGTGCCATCTCGGCAAAGCGCTGCAACAGCCAGGGCAGCACCACCTCGACCCGGACCTGGTCGTCGCCGACGTCGACCTGACCGCTCGCGATCTGCCCGAGCGCGCGGATGCGGAAATTCATGCTGTCGCCGCTCCAGCGCTCTTCCTCGACCTGCATCACGGGAATGCTCGCCGCGGCGCGGCCGAGTCCGGTCTTCAGCCGGCGCACGGCCTCCTCCCGCCCGAGACGATGCGGAATTGAAACGACGAGCGGTGCTGACATGGCCGGACCTCTTGTGACGGACTTCACATAGTCATGCCGGATCGACCAGCAAAGGTTCCATGCAAGTTGAACCCTCCGGCCGTGTTTCAAAGCCGGAACTTTACAACCTGGAACAAGTTGCCCCCGCACCACGGGACAATCGCAACGACCCTTTGATTAAAGGGCTGGAGGAGATTTCGCATGTCAATCGGCACGATCATTCTGATCATTCTGATCATCGCCCTGCTCGGCGGCTTCAGCGGCATCGGCGGCGGGCCGTTCTACGGCACCGGCTATTACGGCGGCGGCGGCCTCGGCCTCGTCATCATCATCCTGCTGATCCTGATTCTGATGGGACGGATCTGATCAGGCGGTCATTCCGGGGCGCCCAAGCGCGGATCCGGAATCTCGCGCCGCATAACCTCTGGATTCCGGGTCTGCGCTACCACGCAGCCCGGAATGACGTTTTGGAAAGGGCCTACTTCACTTTCCCTGCCAGCTTCCTGATCGCGGCCTTGATCGACACGGCCGCATCCTCATACCCCTCCCACGCCTTCGAGCGCGCCAGCAGGCCCGGCACGCTGCGCAGCGTGTATCGCTTGGGATCGAGATCGCTCTTCACCTGCGCCCAGGTGACCGGCATCGACACGGTCGCGCCGGCGCGCGCACGCGGCGACAGAGGTGCGACCGCGGTCGACATGCGGTCGTTGCGCAGATAGTCCAGGAAGATCTTTCCCTTGCGCAGCTTCTTCGACAT
>JAEYTQ010000129.1 GCA_023433965.1 Pseudomonadota bacterium
GGAGATAGGGGCGCAGGATCAGATAGACCCCGACCCCGCCCGCCATTGCCAGGATGCTCATCAGCAACGCCGGGGTGAAACCATGCCATATCGACAGGCTGTACTCCGGCATCTTGGAGCCGAGAACGGATCCCGCCGCGGTATCGAGCAGAGGGGCGACGGTGACCCCTGGGGCGATGCCCACGACGACACATGCGAGCACGAGGAGGCCGGCCGGAAGCCGCATCAGGAGCGGGGGCTCGTGGGGCGTACGCGGAAGACCGACGGGCGCCGGGCCGAAGAACACGTCGCGGATGAATCGCAGCGAATAGGCCACGGTGAAGGTGCTTGCCGCGGTGACGATGTAGGGAAGCGCCCGATCGACGAGTGAATTGTCATGCATCTCGATCGTTTCGGCGAAGAACATCTCTTTCGAGAGAAATCCGTTCAGGAGCGGGACTCCCGCCATCGAGCCTGCGGCAACCATGGCCAAGGTCGCCGTGATCGGCATGAACGCCCAGAGGCCGCTCAAGCGGCGAATGTCCCGCGTGCCGGTTTCGTGATCGATGATGCCCGCGGCCATGAACAACGACGCCTTGAAGGTCGCATGGTTCATGATGTGGAAGATCGCCGCGATCTGCCCGAACGGCGTATCGAGCCCGGTCAGGAGCGTGATCAAGCCGAGATGGCTGATGGTCGAATAGGCCAATAGCCCCTTCAGGTCCTGCTGGAACACCGCGAGGAAAGCGCCGAGGAGGAACGTGACCAGACCGGCCGATCCCACCAGCCACAACCACTCGTTCGTTCCGCCGAGGGCCGGCCAGAGCCTGACCAGAAGAAACACGCCGGCCTTCACCATCGTCGCCGAATGCAGATAGGCGGAGACGGGCGTTGGCGCGGCCATCGCGTGCGGCAGCCAGAAATGGAAAGGAAACTGGGCGCTCTTGGTCAGCGCGCCGAGCAGGATCAGCACGAGCGCGGGGACATAGAGCGCGTGCGAGCGGATCGCATCGCCGGAGGCCAGCACCTCGTCGAGGTCATAGCTGCCGACGATATGGCCGATCAGCAGCACGCCGGCAAAGAGGCAAAGTCCGCCGCTCGAGGTGATCACGAGCGCCATCCGCGCGCCGTCCCTGGCAGCCGAATTGTGGTGCCAGTAACTGATCAGCAGGAACGAGAACAGGCTGGTCAGCTCCCAGAAGAAAACCAGTTGCAGCAAATTGCCGGAGAGCACGATGCCCAGCATCGCTCCCATGAACGCCAGCAGAAGGGAAAAGAAGCGTGGCACGGGATCGCTGGGCGACAGGTAGTAGCGGGCATACAGCACCACCAGAAAGCCGATGCCGGTGACCAGCATCGCGAACGCCCAGGCGAAACCATCGAGCCTCAGCGCAAAGTCCAGTCCGAGTTCGGCCACCCACGCCGTTCGCCACCCGATCACGCCGCCATTCGTCACGCCGGGATAGGCCGCGGCCGTGAGGCCAAAGGCGGTGAGGGCTATTCCTCCCGCGAGCCATGCCTCGGCGTTGCGCGCATTGACCGGCAGCAGGGCGGCAACGAAGGATCCTGCGAAAGGAAGGCCGAGAACGGCAAGGAGGATCATTCTGCGTTCGTTGCCCCAAACTGCGAGGTGGAGAGATGGTCTGCTGATCCTCGATGCTTAGCCGACGCAGGCCGATATCTCCACTGCCGGATGGTCACGAAACTGCAATTCGATCGCCTGCGCCTTGTTGTCGCGATCTCACGCAATGACGAAGCCGGAGGCCTGCGGAGCTGCGTCAACCTTCATGGACGTTCGATGGTTCCATATGCCGCACCCTTGTCGGCGCTGGGGACTCGGGATGAGGCTAAGCGGCACCGGTGCCTGCCAAAACAGCTGCCACACACTCGGCCGTCACATCGCAAGCCTCGCGACGATGCCATAGTACCCCTGTTTTGCCCGACGGGTCAGAAAATTTTCGCAAAATCCGCAAGTCGTTGATTTCGCAGCAACGTCCTACTGTGCATGGGGTTGTTTTTCGAGTCTCGTTTCGTCCGGCCGATTACGGCCGCTCCGGCACCAACTCAGTCAAGGAGCGGATGATGCGGTCCGGCTTGATCGTCGAGCCCTCGGGCAGGCCTTCGCCATGCACGTCGATCCAGATCGCATAGATGCCGAGGCGCTGCGGCGTCACGACTTCCCATTCGAGATTGTCGCCGATCATCCAGGTGTCCGCAGGCGTGACGCCGAGCGCCTGCATCGCGTGCAGATAGGCGCGCTCCTCGGGCTTGCCGAAGCCGTGCTCGCCTTCGATCTGGATGTGGTCGAAGCGATGCGCCAGCTCGAAGCGTTCGACCTTGGCGCGCTGCATGTCGGCGGCGCCGTTGGTCACCAGCGCGAGCTTGATGCCGAGCGCCTTGAACCGGTCGATCGCCTCGTGCGCGCCCGGAAAGACAAACATCTCCTCCTCGCGATAGGCCGTGAAGCGGTCGGCGAGGCGAATGGCGAGATCGTCCGGCAATGCACGGTGGCCGGCGGCCGCGAGCGCCGCGAAGCCGCCCTTCACCGTCAGGTGCCGCGCCTCGGCGAGCTTCATCCGCCATGCGGCTTCGGCGTTGGCCCAGAAGTTTCGCGCGAAGGCCAGCACTGCGGTCGCGACCATCGGCGGCGGCAGCGGGGCGAGCTCCTCGGCGAATTCGGCCGCGATCGTGTTCCAGGCGATCTCGGGCCGGCCATAGGCCGACAGGATGGTGTCGTCCATGTCGATCAGCATGGCGCGCGGCAGGGGCCTTGTGGCGGGCTTGATCGTGGTCATGGCCATTTCACCTCCGGCGGCAGCGACGACAGGATCGAGTCCACGTTGCCGCCGGTCTTCAGCCCGAAGATGGTGCCGCGGTCGTAGAGCAGGTTGAATTCGACATAGCGGCCGCGCCGGACCAATTGCTCCTCGCGGTCCGCAGGCGTCCAGGCGGTCGCGAAATTGCGCCGCACGATCTCGGGATAGACCTCCAGGAAGGCGCGGCCGCCGTCCCCGGTGAAGGCGAAGTCGGCATCCCAGTCGCCGCTGTCGTGCCAGTCGTAGAAGATGCCGCCGATGCCGCGCGCTTCCTTCCGGTGCGGCAGGTAGAAATATTCGTCACACCATTTCTTGTACTTGTCGTAGTCGGCAACGCCGCTGTGCTGGTTGCAGGCCCGTTTCATCGCGGCGTGGAAGGCGACGCTGTCGACATCGTCCTGCGCCCGCCTTCGCTCCAGCACCGGCGTCAGGTCGGCGCCGCCGCCGAACCAGGCCTTGGTGGTGACGACGAAGCGGGTGTTCATGTGCACGGCGGGCACGTTCGGATTGCGCATGTGCGCGATCAGCGAGATGCCGGAGGCCCAGAATTTTGGATCCTCCGCGGCGCCCGGAATCTGGGCGCGGAATTCGGGGGCGAATTCGCCGTGCACGGTCGAGCAGTGCACGCCGACCTTCTCGAACAGGCGACCGG
>JAEYTQ010000177.1 GCA_023433965.1 Pseudomonadota bacterium
CGTCAAAGCAATGCGGCAGTGCAAGCGAAAGCGTGCCGGTTTCCGTCGGGCTGTGACCGTCCTGCGAAACCACGACGGACGGACAATATCCAAGGATTAGAAGACGCGCGCGCAGCTTGCGCAGGGCACCATATGCGATTGCCCTGGGGAGAGCTCGGCATCGCCGATACGCTCAAGCGCGCACGATCATGCTCGCGGGGAGAAAGCACAGCACGCAGAGCAAAGGTGCCGAGCCATAACAAAAGTTAAGGCTCACGCCGTGCTACAAGGTCGCGCGGCTCGATCGCAAGGCAACCATTCTCACGAATGCGGTTTTACCCGGGATCGACAACACGAATAGAGCAGCTGAGACCATTGCACGAGTCCCGCTCCAGGATCGATCCCCACGATCCCCTCGCCTGCAGCCGCTGGGCGCTTCGATTGGGGACAAACGTCCGAGAACTCAAGGCTGCCATTCATCAATTCGGCAGCGCCGGCGGATGCCGTGGCCTATGGTCTTCAGCAATGGAGACACTGCGCCTCGCGCCGTCAGTGGCAGGCTCGCAGCGGCGCGCCACAGGTCGGCATACTCTCCGATTCCATGGTGGCCCGCGGCGAGCGGCTCGCCTCGGTCGCCCTCGTCTGCGTCAACGCCGTCGGCCTCGTCGCGGGCGCCGTGCCGCGGATTCTGCCCGCGGCGCCCGAAGCCGACATCGACGCCTATCTCGACGGGCTCCACGGCCTCTTCGTCGGCGGCGGTCAGACCAACGTCCATCCGTCCCGCTATGGACGAACGGCCGACGAGGCCCGCGACGGCCCGTTCGACGAATTCCGCGACGAGATCGCGCTGCGCCTGATCCCGCGGGCGCTGACGCGCGGCATCCCCGCTCTGTTCGTCTGCCGCGGGATGCAGGAGCTGAACGTCGCCTTCGGCGGCACGCTGGCGAAGGAGCCCGACGACCTGCCAGAGGACGAGCGCCATGGCACGCCCAAAGCGGACCATGAGGATGCCCGCTACCGGCTACGGCAGAACCTGACGCTGCGGAAGGGCGGCCTGCTGCAGGAGATCTGCGGCGCAGATTCGATCACCGTGAATTCGCTGCACAGTTTCCTGATCGCCGATCTGGCTCCGGGTCTCGTCGCGGAGGCCGTGGCCGAGGACGGCTCGATCGAAGCCGTCAGCGTCGAGGGCGCGAGCGCCTTTGCGCTCGGCACGCTGTTTCATCCAGACTATTGGGCCAGCTCTGATCATGCCTCGGCGCGCATCCTGTCGGCCTTCGGCGACGCGGTTCGCAGCCACGCCAAGGCGCAAGGGGCGGCATAGGCCATGCAGCGCTACCGCTTCGGCATCGAGGAGGAGTACTTCCTGGTCAACCGCCAGTCCGCGGCGCCGCGATCCCAGCTGCCCCAGCCCTACATGGCGGCGGCCCAGAGGCGGCTCGGCGAGCGGCTGACCACCGAATGGCTGCGAAACTCCACCGAGGCCGGCGACTTCACCGCACGGGGCGGCGAGCGGAAGGTGCCGCCGGCGCGCCAAGCGCTGGCGCATCGGGGCTGACCCATCACGAGCCGGCCGCATGGAACGAGGTTTCGGCCCCCGACTTAGCTCAGCATGACCGCAATGAACATCGGTGGAGACCAATCATGAGCGACAGCGGAGTGAGCATGCTCCTGGGCCACGCCTCAGCCCAGATGCTTTGGCTCTGGTTCATCGGCGCCTTCGTGCTCGGCGGCGCCCTCGTTTACGGGGTGATGAAGGCCGGCCACCTGCGCCGCGGCGAACGGGCACGCCTGGATCGGGCGACGGAAGAGCGCCAGCGCCAGGAAGATCCCTACAAGCGACCGACCTGAGCGAGCCCCGGTTGCAGTTTGGAACTTTTCGTTCCCCGGAGGTTTTGATCGCCTGAGGATTGAGGAGGGCGAGGCCTTCCCGTGTCGCCTCATGAGGAGGACGTATGGCTAAACGAGCAAAGAAACGCACCACCAAGAAATCCGCGGCCAAGAAGACCGCGGCGCGCCGCCCGCGTCAGGCGCCGAAGATGCTCAGCGACCTTTTTCTGGAGACGCTGAAGGACATCTATTTCGCCGAGAACAAGATCATCAAGACCTTGCCCAAGATGGCGAAGGCGGCGCAGTCGAAAGAGCTGGCGAACGCCTTCAACAAGCACCTGCGCGAGACCCAGGGCCAGGTCAAGCGGCTGGACCAGATCTTCAAGATGCTGGGCAAGCCCGCACGCGGCAAGCCCTGCGAGGCCATCAACGGCATCACCGACGAGGGCGCCGAGATCATGAAGGACTTCAAGGGTGCCCCGGCACTCGACGCCGGCATCCTGGCCGCCGCCCAGGCGGTCGAGCACTACGAGATCTCCCGCTACGGCACCCTTCGCACCTGGGCCGAGGAGCTCGGCATGCAGGACGCGGCACGGCTGCTCCAGGAGACGCTGGACGAGGAGGAAGCGACCGATCACATCCTGACCGAGCTCGCCACCTCCGTGATCAATCTCGAAGCCGAAGAAGAGTACCGCGACGCGGCCTGATCCCGCCTTTTACAAGATGCACAAACGCCGCGGCCATGGCCGCGGCGTTTGCTTGTCTTGGTCGCACGGCGGTGGCATGGCACGTCCGCGACACGACACTGGATTTCCTGGGAACCGGCCCCATATGCAGGCTTTCCCATCCCTGAGCCGACATCATGCAACCCAAGAATCCCCTCGACTGGATGCTGTCCGAAGCCCTGGACTCGCTGACCCGCGCCGACCGGCTGCGTCAGCAGTTCGGCCGCCAGGAAGCCTGCTGGGAGCCGCCGATCGACGTGCTGGAGACCGAGCATGAGCTCCTGATCCTGATCGCGCTTCCCGGGGTCAATCCGGAGAATGTCGAGACGGTCATCCATGACGGCGTGCTCGTCATCTCGGGCCAGCGCACCCTTCCGCCGGAGCTCCGCAACGCCCGCATCCACCGGCTCGAGCTGCCCCAAGGGCGTTTCGAACGCCGCATTGCATTGCCCCTCGGCCGCTACGCCATCAGCCGCTTCGTGATGGACGGCTGCGTCGCGCTGCGCCTCGCCAAATCCTGAGGTCGATCATGGCCACCGAACAGATGAACAACGAACAGACCGACAACGACGTGAAGATCCCCGACGACGCGCTGATCATCGTCCCCGTGCGCGAGATGGTGCTGTTTCCCGGCGCCATCGCGCCCATCACCATCGGCCGCGCCAAGTCCATCGCCGCCGCGCAGCAGGCGCTGCGCGAGCAGCGGCCGGTCGGCATCGTCCTGCAACGCAGTCCCGGGACCGATGCGCCCGGCCCGGACGACCTCTACCGAGTCGCGACCATCGCCAACATCGTGCGCTACATCACCGCGCCCGACGGCACCCACCACATCGTCTGCCAGGGCGTGCAGCGCGCGCGCCTGCTCGACTTCCTGCCGGGGACGCCGTTCCCGGT
>JAEYTQ010000213.1 GCA_023433965.1 Pseudomonadota bacterium
AGCACGCGGCGGGCGATTGCGGCCGCCTCGCGCAGGGACGAGGACGGCAGCACGACGCAGAACTCGTCGCCACCGGTGCGGGCGAGCATGTCGCCGGGCCGCAGCCGCGTCTGCGCCATCAGGGTGAAGTGCTTGAGGCAGGCATCGCCGGCTGCGTGGCCGTGGGTGTCGTTGATGGTCTTGAAGCCGTCGAGATCGATCACCAGCAGCGAGAACGGCGCGCCGCTGCGCGTCGAGCGGGCGCATTCCTCCGTCAGGCGCTGCAAGAGATGCCGCCGGTTGGCGACGCCGGTGAGATCGTCGAGCAGCGCGAGGTCCGCGACCTCGTTGCGCAGCCGCTCGATCGCCATCAGCAGGCAGGCGAAGTTCCAGCCCATGGCCAGGAACACCAGGAGCAGGATCATCAAGGCCTGCAAGCCGTTGAAATTGATCGCGGTGATGGGGCCGCCGTAGCCGAGCATCGCCGCGCCGGAGCGGACCACGTGAATGGACAGGAGCATGAAGCCCACGATCGCAGCCAGGCGCGCGCCCGGGTTTTCCCGGCCGCTCTGCTGGCCGAGGAGCAGCGGCAGCGTCAGCACGATCGGCGTCGATTGTGCCAGCGAGTAGATCAAGACCCGCATCGGCATGTTGTCGGTGACGACCAGGAAGAAGGCGAGGCCGGCGCTGCAGAGAACCGAGTTGGCGACCGCCGCCGGCCAGGACACCTGCCGGTGGTAGAACCGGGCGACGCCCATGCAGGCCAGCCACGACGAAAAGATCATCATGGCGCCGCCGGCGACCAGCGGGAAGGCCGGGTCCATCACGTCGCGCAGCATCGAGATGGCCGCGCCTGCTGCGGCCAGCACCGCCGCCGCCGTCCAGTACCGCGCCGCCTCGAACTTGGGATAGGCGTGCGCCACGTAGGCCCAGATCAGGCCCAGCGCCAGGAAGTTGATGACGATGACGGTCCAGAGTGTCGGCACGCTCAGCATGGCGACTGCGGGACGCGCATGGTCCCGCCCTCTTCGTTTGGCAATTGCCCGTACATACCCGCCCCCGTGTTCTTGCGGTGGATCATGCGCGCGGCGCGCTTAATGGAGTCTCACCGCAATCGCGTAAACTCCGGCATTGGTTTTGGATTGATGAATCCGGCGAACCGATTCCGGAAGCATTAAGCAAGCTTGCGGCGGACGCGTGCGCCGTGCCGCGGACGCGCGCCAAGCGGATTCGCGCGGCATAATCATCCGAAAATGCATCTGAGCTGTGGATAACGCGATGACAGCGATGTGACAGCGCGGGGCAGAGACCTGCGAATCTGCTGAGTTTGTCGTCGAGGATGTTGCGAGGCTGGCCCTCCGCCGAGCATCCCTCGTGTCGCGTTTCACCATTAACCCTGACGAGGATACTATGGCTAAGAAAGCGAAGAAGGCGACGAAGAAGAAGGCGAAAAAGGCCACCAAGAAGGCGAAGAAGAAGTAACGAGGCTTCTGTTTCTTTGCCCGGGTGGACCAGCTCCGCCCGGGCGTCGGGTGGGACTCGAGAGGGTCTCGATGTGGCGGGCGCAGGCCCGCTTTTTTATTGAGGGAAGAACCTACCGCTCCGCGAAGGCCAGCTTGGCGCCGATCGCGGCGAAGCCCGCGGCGAAGCTGCGGCGCAGCCAGGCCATGACGGCCGGGCGGGAGATGACGCGTTCGCGCACCGCGGCGGCGGAGAAGCCGTAGACGACGAACACCGCGAACGTCATCGCCATGAAGGCGCCGCTCAACTCCAGCATGCGCGCCAGCACATGGGCTTCATCCGCCGCGATGAACTGCGGCAGGAAGGCCAGGAAGAAGATCGACAGTTTTGGATTGAGGATGTTGATCAGGAAGCCGGTGACGACGACGCGGCGGTTCGAGCGTTCCCTGATGTTACCCTCGACCGAAAGCGTCCCACTCTCGCGCAGCGCCTGCCAGGACATATAGAGCAGATAGGCAACCCCACCCCATTTCAGCGCGGCGAAGGCGAACGCGCTGGTGTGGAGCACCGCGGCAAGGCCGAGCATCGCCGCCGCCATGTGCGGCACGATGCCGAGCGTGCAGCCGAAGGCGGCCGCCACGCTGGCACGCGAGCCGCGGGTCAGTGCCGCGGCCAGCGTGTAGAGCACGCCGGTGCCGGGCGACGCGACGACGATGAGAGAGGTGAGCAGGAAGGACCAGGTCATGAGCCGACCCTATCACCACGCGGGGCGGCGAGAAAGCCGTCAGGACAGCTGGGCGAGCTCGGCCTCGCGCAGCACGTCGAGCGGCGCCCAGGGCTTGACCCAGAATTTGGCGCCGTCGGGCAAGGGCTGCATCAGGGGACGCCCCGACGTGACCACGACGTCGAGCTTGGGATTGCGATGCTTGGCGACATGCGCGAGCTCGACCCCATTCATGCGGCCGGCGAGCTGGACGTCGGTCAGCATCAGGGAGAGCGCGCCGGCGTTTCTGTCGAGGACGCGCTCGGCGGCCTCGGCGCTTTCGCACTGGATGACCTCATAGCCGCTCTCTTCGAGCAGAACGCACAGCATCTCGCGCTGCATGATATCGTCTTCAACGATGAGCGCTGTCGCGCGAAATGGTTTCGATTGTCCCATCGGCGGCTCCCAATGCATGCCAACAACGCATGTTAAAAACCGAGAGCGCCTGCGGTTCGGTTCCATTCTGAAAAAATGTAAAGCATAGTTCCCGCATTGGAGCTTGACGGGGAACATCATGACTGCGATTCGCGGCGCGGCCGCCATCACGGGAGCCGCCAGCGGCATCGGCCGCGCGCTGGCCATCGCGCTTGCAGAGCGCGGCTGCGATCTCGCGCTCGCCGATCGCGACGAGGCCGGGCTGAAGACGCTGGCTGTGGAGATCGGCCCGGCCCGCAAGGTCAGCGTCCACCGCGTCGACGTCGGCGAGGCCAGCGACATCGCGCAGTTCGCGAGCGAAGCAACGTCCGCGCATCCCGCGCTCGGCATCGTCGTCAACAATGCCGGCGTGGCACTGATGGGCTCGTTCGAGGAGATCGACCAGGCGCAGATGGACTGGCTGTTCGCCATCAATTTCTGGGGCGTGGTGCACGGCACGCGCGCCTTCCTGCCGCATCTGAAGACGAGAGGCGAGGCGCATATCGTCAACGTCTCCTCGATCTTCGGCATCGTCGCGCCGCCGGGGCAATCGGCCTATGCGGCGGCGAAGTTCGCGGTGCGCGGCTTTTCCGAGAGCGTGCGGCACGAGCTCGGCGTCGCCGGCAGTCCGGTGAAGCTGTCCGTCGTGCATCCCGGCGGCGTCGCGACCGCGATCGCCCGCAACGCACGCACCGGCGTCGGTGTCACCGACAATGCCCGCCGCTCGCAATCGATCGAGCGGTTCGAGAGCGCGGCGAAGACGACGCCGAAGGATGCCGCGCTGCGCATCATCAAAGGCATCGAGCGGAACGAGCCGCGCATCCTGATCGGCAACGACGCCCGCTTCATGGACCTGTTGCAGCGCTTCCGCCCGGGGACGTATTGGGCACCGCTGCAACGGCGGTTGGAGAAGATGGCGAAGGGGACGTAATGGATCACCCGCCTTCGCGGGTGATGACAACCGGTTATGTGGTCACTGCCCCGCCAGCCGGTCCGCGAAATAGCCGATGGTCTTGCGATAGACCACGGCCCTGTTCCACTCGCGCATCGCCTCGAAATTCGGCGTGCCTTCGCCGTAGGGCTGGCCCATCTTGAAGCCGCTGGTGTGGAGC
>JAEYTQ010000215.1 GCA_023433965.1 Pseudomonadota bacterium
CCTTCATTGGCCCGAAGCGTGGGATAGTTTTCTGTGACCATCAGTAAACGGCCCAAAGCCTGGCTCAACTGGCCCTGTGCCGCCTGGAATTCCGCGAGCTGTTCAGGTGTAACCTTACTTGGATCTACATTAATGGCAGTAGCCCTAGCCCTTGCACTCACAACATCGTTGAGTGTACCTCTTTCAAAATTAGCTTCGCCCTGTACGGTTGCTACCAGGTTGGGAATAAGATCAGCCCTTCTCTGGTAGGCGCTTTGTACATTACCCCATGCATTCTTTACATTTTCATCTTCGGTTACAAGACCATTATATTGACTACATCCCCAAAATCCAAAGATCACCAGGATACCCAGTACAACCAGGAGTGTGAGATTACCACGCTTCATGTTTTTAGTTTTTTTGTTTTATCTAAATTACCCTATTTAATAAGTCAGGGGCAAACATTCTCATCAATTATTATTCCATTGGCTTTGAAATGGTGCCACGTAGACAAAATGTCGCCTGCAACTATTTCTGCAAAGCCGCGATACCTGGCAATTCCTTGCCTTCAAAATATTCCAGCATGGCACCGCCGCCGGTGGAAACATAACTAACCTGGTCGGCATACCCGAACTGGTTCACCGCGGCTACACTATCGCCACCGCCCACAAGCGTGAAAGCTCCATTAGCGGTAGCTTCAGCTACTGCCTTCGCCACGCATTTGGTTCCTGTCTGGAAGTTCTCCATTTCAAAAACTCCCATCGGGCCATTCCACAAAATGGTTTTTGAATCATGAATCACCTTGGTAAAAGTTTCGCAGGCCATCTGCCCGATGTCAAGACCCATCCATCCATCAGGAATATTATTGCTCAAGGAAGAAGAAACTTCCGCATCGGCTGCAAAACGGTCAGCAATGATAGAATCGTTCGGAAGGTGGATGCAGACACCCTTTGCCTCTGCTTTTTTGAGCAGCTCTTTAGCTGTGCTGATCCTGTCCTCTTCCACCAGTGAATTACCTACCTGCCCGTCCATGGCTTTATAAAAAGTATAGGCCATGCCGCCACCAATGATGATATCAGTTGCGCGGTTAAGCAGGTTCTCGATGATCATGATCTTATCCGATACTTTCGCGCCACCAATGATAGCGGTGAAAGGTTTTTCAGCGCTATGCAACACTTTTTCCGCGCTCTTCACCTCGCCTTCCATTACAAGGCCGAACATTTTATTTTCAGCAGTGAAGAACTGCGCAATAATAGCAGTAGAAGCATGTGCACGGTGAGCTGTTCCAAAAGCATCATTCACATAGATATCTCCAAGTTTCGAAAGCATTTCGGCAAAATCCTTATCTCCTTTTTCCTCCTGCTTGTAAAAACGGAGATTCTCCAGTAATAAAACCTGGCCTGCCTTCAACTGTTTCGATTTATCAATGGCTTCTTCACCAATGCAGTCATTCGCAAACTGTACTTCTGTTCCCAGCAATTCAGAAAGATGGGCTACCAGGTGCTTGAGTGAATATTTATTCTCAGGCCCATTTTTCGGGCGGCCGAAATGTGACATCAGGATCACGCTGCCTCCATCTCCCAATATTTTTTTGATTGTAGGAATGGCTGCACGCATCCGGGTGTCATCTGTAATGCTGAAATTTTCATCAAGCGGAACATTGAAATCAACCCTTATTAAAACTTTTTTGTCTTTGAAATCCGTTTCCTTAAACTGGCTCATGATTCTCCTGTTTTTTGAGTGGTTAAAGGTAGGGGAAAAGAGCTACTGGACTAGCTACTAGCTGCTAGCTGCGAGCTGCGAGAAAGTGAACTAAAGAACGAAGTCACTCAAATCTTCAAAAGAGTTGGAATGTTCAACGAAATTCCGACCCTAAGTCTTGCAGCTTGCAGCTTGTAGCTTGCAGCTATGCGAAGAAGCTGCGAGCAGCGAGAAAGTGAACTAAAGAACGAAGTCACTCAAATCTTCGAAAGAGTTAGAATGTCCAACGAAAATTCCGACCCTGAGTCTTGCAGCTTGTAGCTTGCAGCTTGCAGCTATGCGAAGAAGCTGCGAGCCACGAGCCATTGTTGTCCGGGAAAAGAAGAGGTTGGAGGATAAAAAAAGGAGGCTTTTCAGCCTCCACTTCGGTATTTTTAAGTTACCACACCAAAAAATAACCGATGGGTAAAGGTACTTTTTTTATCGGACAGCCAATCTTCAATCAGATTTTAGAGTTCATACCTCGTTCTATGGTTCATCAGGTCGCCAGAGAACAAAAAGCTGACCGTTATTCGAGCCACGAGCTGCGAGAAGTGAACCAAAGAACGATGCTTATCAGAATTTCAAAGAACTTGGAATGTCCAACTAAAATTCCGACCCTGAGTCTTGCAGCTTGCAGCTTGTAGCTTGCAGCTATGCGAAGGAGCTGCGAGCCACGAGCTGCGGGCTGGGAGAAGTGAACCAAAGTACGATGCTTATCAGAATTTCGAAGAACTTGGAATGTCCAACGAAAATTCCGATCCGGAGTCTTGCAGCTTGTAGCTTGCAGCTTGCAGCTAAAAAAAGGCCTTCCGGCCTTTTTACTATTTGCTTATCAGTTTCGCGAAGTATTCAACTGTGCGGACGAGCTGTGAAACATAACTCATCTCGTTGTCGTACCAGCTCACCGTTTTTACCAGTTGCTGGTCGCCTACTGTCATGACCTTGGTCTGCGTGGCATCAAACAATGAACCGTATTGCATGCCAATGATATCGGTGCTTACCAGTTCATCTTCAGTATAACCATAACTTTCATTGGCAGCAGCTTTCATAGCGGCATTCACTTCTTCCAGGGTTACTTTTTTCTGAAGTATGGTGGTAAGTTCGGTCAGTGAACCGGTGATGGTAGGCACACGCTGGGCGCTTCCATCAAGTTTTCCTTTCAGTTCCGGCAATACCAGCCCGATTGCTTTGGCAGCACCCGTGCTGTTGGGAACAATATTCTGTGCGGCAGCGCGGGCGCGGCGCAGGTCACCTTTTGGATGCGGCGCATCCAGCGTATTCTGATCGTTCGTGTAGGCATGAATGGTAGTCATGAATC
>JAEYTQ010000220.1 GCA_023433965.1 Pseudomonadota bacterium
GTCACCGCCGGCGAGACCGGGATCGGCGTTCGCCGCATCATCCCGATCATCGGCGGCGAGGTGAAAGGCGCGATATCAGGCAAGGTGCTACCGTTCGGCGCCGACTTCCAGACCATTCGTCCCAACGAGCTGATAGACCTCGAAGCCAAATACGCCTTCGAGACAGACGACGGCGCCGTGGTCTATGTCGAGAACAAGGGCATGCGTTTCGGACCGGTCGAGCTCCTGCAGAAGCTGAAACGCGGCGAGCCGGTCGATCCCAAGCTGATCTATTTCCGCACCGTGCCGAAATTCGAGACCGGGCACGAGAAGTATCGCTGGCTGATGGAGCATATCTTCGTCGGCTCGGCGGCACGGCATGCCGATCGTGTGGTGATCGACGTGCATCAGGTGATGTGAGGAAGAGCCTCACCGCGTCATTGCGAGCGCAGCGAAACAATCCAGAGTCCCTCCGCGGAATGTTTGGAATGCTCCGCTGTGCTCGCAATGATGGGGGATGGCAACAGCTGCGTGTCGAGATGCAGCCTTTGACCGCCGGGTCAGACCCGGCAAGCCAGTCCCTGCCCCGGGGTGATATCGTCCGGCGCTCCTTGACTCCCCCAAAATTCGTTATACAACATAACTATTCTGACAAGGACGCAAATGACACAGGGAAACGCCGAGACAGCGCCCGCGGGCGCCTCCGGGCTACTCCGGATCGAGCGGGCGGACCGGGTTCTGACCGTGGGTCTGAACCGGCCGGCGAAGCGCAATGCGCTCAATGACGGCATTATCCTGGAAATTGGCGAGTGTTTTGCCTCCCTGCCCGAGGACGTCGGCGCGGTCGTGATCCACGGCATCGGCGACCATTTCTCCAGCGGCCTTGACCTCTCCGAATTGACCGAGCACGACGCGACCGGCGGGCTGCTCCATTCCCAGATGTGGCACCGGGTGTTCGACCGCATCCAGTACAGCCGCGTGCCCGTGATCGCGGCGCTGAGAGGCGCGGTGATCGGCGGCGGGCTGGAGCTGGCCTGCGCCGCGCACATCCGCGTCGCCGAGCCCTCGACCTATTTCGCGCTGCCGGAGGGGCAGCGCGGCATCTTCGTCGGCGGCGGCGGCTCGGTGCGGCTGCCGCGCTTGATCGGCGTCGCCCGCATGATGGACATGATGCTGACGGGGCGCGTCTACAGCGCAACCGAAGGCGCGTCCTACGGCTTCGCGCAATATCTGACCGAGGCCGGCAACGGGCTCGGCAAGGCGCTGGAGCTCGCCGCCAAGGTGGCATCCAACGCGCCGCTGACGAATTTCGCCGTGCTCCAGGCGCTGCCAATGATCGCGGAGGCCAATCCGCAGACCGGCCTCCTGATGGAATCGCTGATGGCGACCGTCGCGCAGAGCGACAAGGAGGCCAAGCGGCGGATCCGCGAGTTCCTCGAACACAAGACCGCAAAGGTAAAGCCGAAATCATGAGCGCGCAGCCGTCCTCTTCCGGCATGGAGCGCGGCGTGAGCACCTTCCCGCTGCGCCCGATCTCGTTCGGCGATCCCGCCGACAACATCGAGCGCCGAGACGACGGCACGATCTATCTGAGGCCGAAGCAGCCGCTCGGCGACTATCCCGTCCGCATCACCGACCGCCTGCATCACTGGGCGACGGCGACGCCCGGCCGCGTCTTCATGGCCGAGCGCGAGGGCGGCCGCTTCTGGCGCAAGATCACTTACGCCGAGCTGCTCACCGCGAGCCGGCACATCGCATCGAGCCTGATCGCGCGCGGCCTCTCGGCGGAGCGGCCGGTCGTCATCCTCTCCGGCAACTCGATCGACCACGCGCTGCTCGCCTTCGGCGCGTTCTATGCCGGCATTCCGTTCTGCCCGGTGTCGCCGGCCTATTCGCTGGTGTCGAAGGATTACGGCAAGCTGTCCTACCTGATGAAGCTGCTGACGCCCGGCCTCGTCTTCGCCGATGATGCCGACAAGTTTGCGGACGCGCTCGCCGCCAATGTCTCGCTTGGCACCGAGATCGCCGCGTCCTATGGCCACGTGCCGGGGCGCGACGTCACCCTACTCGCCGACCTCATGGCAACCCCGATCCGCGGCGATCTCGACGATGTCCATGGCAGGATCGGACCCGACACGATCGCGAAATTCCTGCTGACCTCGGGCTCGACCGGCAACCCCAAGGCCGTCGTCAACACCCAGCGCATGATCTGCGCCAACCAGGTGATGCTGCGCGAGACGCTCGCCTTCCTCAAGGACGAGCCGCCGGTCATCGTGGACTGGCTGCCCTGGAATCACACCTTCGGCGGCAACCACAACATCGGGCTGACGCTCTACAACGGCGGCTCGATGTATCTGGACGCCGGCAAGCCGATGCCCGGCGGCATCGAGGAGACGGTGCGCAATCTCCAGGAGATCTCTCCGACGGTCTATTTCAACGTGCCCAAGGGCTATGAATCGCTGCTGCCCTATCTGCGCGACGACCAGGGCCTGCGCGCGAAGTTCTTCGACCGGCTGCATGCGATGTTCTTCTCTGGCGCGGCGCTCTCGCCGTTCATCTGGGACAGTCTCGACGAGCTCGCGGTGAAGGAAAAAGGCTATCGCGTGCCGATGCTGACCGGCCTCGGTGCGACCGAGACCGCGCCGTTCTTCATGTCGGTCAATCCGCGCACCAGCCGTTCCGGCCATGTCGGCCTGCCGGTCTCCGGCAACGATGCCAAGCTCGTGCCGAACAACGGCAAGCTGGAGGTGCGTGCCAAGGGGCCGAACGTGATGCCCGGCTACTGGCGCCAGCCCGACATCACCGCAAAATCCTTCGACGAGGAAGGATTTTACATGATGGGCGATGCGCTCAAACCGGCCGACCCCGATGATTTCAATGCCGGCTTCGACTTCGACGGCCGCGTCGGCGAAGACTTCAAGCTCGCCAGCGGCACCTGGGTCAGCGTCGGTCCGCTGCGCGCGCGCCTCACGGCGGCCTGCGCCCCCCTGGTGCGCGACGTCGTCATCGCCGGCATCAACCGTGACGAGATCTCCGCCCTCGTCGTGCTCGACCTCGACGGCTGCCGTCTGATCAATCCGACGCTGCCGACCGACGATCTCGTCGTCGCGACGCGCGACCGGCTGGTGCGCGAAGCCTTCCGCGAGCGCCTGACCCGTTTCCTCGGCCAGGCCACCGGCTCTTCGACGCGGATCACGCGCGCGATCCTGATGGACACGCCGCTGTCGATCGACAAGGGCGAGGTCACCGACAAGGGCTCGATCAACCAGCGCGCCGTGCTGGAGCACCGCACCGACTTGATCGAGGAGCTCTACGCTGCCAATCCATCGAGCCGTGTGATATCGGTCGGATAAGAAACCACCGCTATAGGAGAACGCCATGTTGTTGAAGGATCAGGCAGCCATCGTCACCGGCGGCGCATCGGGACTGGGCGCGGCCACCGCGCGAAAGCTGGCGGCGCAGGGCGCCAAGGTCGCGGTGTGCGACCTCAACGCCAAGCTTGCGGAAACCGTTGCGGCCGAGATCAAGGGCGTCGCAATCACTTGCGACGTCTCCGATGCCGCCTCCGCTGAAGCTGCGATCGCGCAGGCCACCAAGGCCCACGGCCCGGCCCGCGTGCTGGTCAATTGCGCCGGTATCGGTGTCGCCAAGCGCGTCGTCGGCCGCGACGGCCCGATGGCGCTTGCCGATTTCGACAAGGTGATCAAGGTCAACCTGATCGGCACCTTCAACATGCTGCGCCTTGCCGCCACCGAGATGTCCAAGCTCGAGCCGCAGGCGACCGGAGAACGCGGCGTCATCATCAACACCGCCTCCGTCGCCGCCTATGACGGCCAGATCGGGCAATCCGCCTATTCGGCCTCCAAGGGCGGCATCGTCGGCATGACGCTGCCGATCGCGCGCGAGCTGGCGCAGTTCGGCGTCCGCGTGCTGACCATCGCGCCCGGCCTGTTCCTGACGCCGCTGCTCGCCAACCTGCCACAGGAAGCCCAGGACTCGCTGGCCGCCGCAATCCCCTTCCCGCGCCGGCTCGGCCATGCCGACGAATTTGCCGCACTCGCGCTGCACATGGTCGAGAACGCCTACCTGAACGGCGAAGTGGTGCGCCTCGACGGCTCGCTGCGCATGGCGCCGAAGTAAGGCGCCGCCCATGTTCGTGAACCGGCGCGAGGTCCAGATCCAGTGGGGCGATTGCGACCCCGCCAACATCGTCTACTACCCGCGCTATTTTGCGATGTTCGACGATTCGACCTCGACCCTGTTCGAGGTCGCCGGCTTCTCCAAGCAGGATCTGGTCCGCAAATACGGCCTGGTGGGCATCCCCATGGTCGACACGCGGGCCAAGTTCTACATCCCCTCGACCTATGGCGACTGGATCACCATCGAAACCAGGATCGAGAGCATCAAGCGCTCGAGCTTCGAGGTGAAGCACAACGTCTACAAGGGCGAGGCGCTGGCGATCGAGGGCTTCGAGACCCGCGTCCTGGTCGGCCGCGATCCTGACAACCCCGACAAACTGAAATCGGCGCCATTCCCGGCGGAAATGGTCGCCAAATTCACAGGGAGCTAAAGTCTGGAGCTAAATCGCCGCATCACCAAGAGGGGGCTGAATTACCCCCCGATTTCTGCTTTCAAATAAACACGTCAAGGGAGGAATATATGAAACGCTTTTACCTGACCGCCGCCATCACCGCCGCGGCGCTTGCCCTGCCGGCGCTGCCCGCACTGGCCCAGACCAACGAAGTCACCATCGGCATCACCACCACCACGACCGGCCCCGGCGCCGCCCTCGGCATTCCCGAGCGCAACGCGCTGGAATTCGTGCCGAAGGAGATCGGCGGCGTGCCGCTGAAGGTGATCGTGCTCGACGACGGCGGCGATCCCACCACGGCGACCACCAACGCCCGCCGCTTCGTCACCGAATCGAAGGCCGACGTCATCATGGGCTCGGCGCTGACGCCGCCGACGATCGCGGTCTCCAACGTCGCCAATGAAGCCGGCATTCCACATTTCGGCCTCGCGCCGTTCCCGATCACGCCCGAGCGCATGAAGTGGTCGGTGGCGATGCCGCAGCCGATCCCGATCGTCGGCAAGGTGCTGTACGACCACATGAAGTCCAAGGGCGTGAAGACGCTCGGCTACATCGGCTATTCCGACTCCTATGGCGACCTCTGGTTCAACGACCTCAAGGCACAGGCCGTGCCGATGGGCATGACCATCGTCGACGAGGAACGCTTTGCCCGTCCCGACACTTCGGTGACCGGACAGGTGCTCAAGCTCGTTGCCGCCAATCCCGACGCGATCCTGGTCGGCGCTTCCGGCACCGCGGCCGCCCTGCCGCAGACCGAGCTGCGCGAACGCGGCTACAAGGGCCTGATCTACCAGACCCACGGCGCCGCCAGCATGGACTTCATCCGCATCGCCGGCAAAGCGGCGGAAGGCGTGCTGATGGCGTCCGGTCCCGTCATGGCCCCCGAAGAGCAGCCGGATAGCGCGCTGACCAAGAAGCCGGGCCTCGCGCTCAACTCGGCCTATGAGGCCAAGTACGGCCCCAACAGCCGCAGCCAGTTCGCGGGCCATTCCTACGACGCGTTCGAGATCCTCAAGCGCATCATTCCCGTGGCGTTGAAAACGGCCAAGCCGGGCACGCCGGAATTCCGCGAAGCCATCCGCCAGGCGCTGCTGACGGAGAAGGAGCTGGCGGCGAGCCAGGGCGTCTACAACTTCACCGAAAAGGACCGCTACGGCCTCGACGACCGCTCGCGCATCCTGCTCACGGTGAAGGACGGCAAGTACACGCTGGTGAAATAGGCTCAGCGAGAATCGAGACGACGAGAGCCGGCCCAATGGGCCGGCTCTTTTGCTTTCGTATCCTGCTCACGCCGCCTGCCGCAGCGGGGTCCAGGCGAACTCGGGATAGTAGTCGTCCATCATGCGATCGACATAGGCGGTGAGGTTCGCAAAACCCTCGGCGCGCTCGCGCAGGGCCGATTCGAAGAACGGCGACAGGACGCCGGCGAGCATGCCGAAGGCGGTGGCGTCGGCGCCGCAAGGTTTGCTGCCCATCAGATACGCCTTGTCGCCGAGCTGAACCGACAGCGCGAACAGCGAGCGCACCGCGAGATCGACGTCGTCATCCGGCGCATGGCGGCCGAGGCCGGAGAGCAGATAGTTCTCCGCGACGCGGAACTGCGCATCCTCGCGCAGCTTCTCGCGATTGTGCTCCGGCGCGCCGTCGAAGAAATGCGCGGGGCCCTTGGCGAAATTGACCGGGTCGACCCAGCGGGCACCGACCAATCCCCAATAGACGTGATGCTCGATCATGCGCTCGAACGCCCAGGCCTGCGCGCGCTCGGCCAGGGAGAGGCCCGCATCGAAGTCGAAGCCATAGCGGCGCTCGAGATGGGCTCGGATGAAGGTGGAATCGGCCACCGCCTCGCCGCCGTCGTCGATGAAGGGCAGCTGCCCCTTGGGGGAAGCCGGCGGCATCGCGCGCTCCTTCCGGTAAGGCAGCCCCGCCATCTTGAGCTGAACCTCGGTCTTGGTGACGAAGGGGCTGATTTCCGGCAGGCCGAAGCCGGCGCCGAAGCCGTAAAGCGTGATCATGCGAGCTCTCCTGAACCTGTCGAACGAGACGGAACCTAGCGGCGGGCTGCTGCCACCATGGTGGCAGCAGCCGTGATATCTTCTGCGAAGCGGGCCCCCTGCCAGGCGCGGCCCATCACGTGGCGGGCCAGCGCATCCGCGGCTTGGACCAGCGGGCGTGCCACGGCGCCTGCGAGGGCGAACCGGAGGTTGACGGCCATGAGATCGAGCGAAACCAGGCGGCCGAGCGCCGATACGGACCACGCCTGCGCTTGCGACAACGGAATGGCCGGGCCGAAATGGGTTGGAATGATCATGAACAAATCCCCTTCAGTCGATGTGTTGTCCCGGTATAGAACTCCCCTGCTGCCAACATCCTGTCAGCAGCCGCGCGCCGCCGTCTGAGACCCCCCGAGACAGAAAGCAGCGACGAGAGACCTGTCATGAGACGCGCCGACCGGCTGTTTCAAATCATCCAGGTGCTGAGGCGCACGCGTAAGCCGCTCACGGCGGACGCGATCGCGGCCGAGCTCGAGACCTCGAAGCGCACCATCTATCGCGACATCGCCACCCTGATCGGCCAGCGCGTGCCGATCCGCGGCGAAGCGGGCATGGGCTACATCCTGGAAAAGGGTTTCGACCTGCCGCCCTTGATGCTGACGCCCGACGAGATCGAGGCCGCAGTGCTGGGCGCGCAATGGGTCGCGGGCCACGCCGACTCGGCACTGGCGCGCGCGGCCGAAGACCTGATGGCCAAGATCGCCGACACCGTGCCTGAGCGCCTGCGGCCGTTCGTGCTGGAGCCGGCGAGCCGGGCGCGGCCGAGCTGGAACCGGGAGCCGGACCGCCTGGACATGGCGCGCACCCGCACCCAGATCCACGAAGGCAAGAAGATCATGCTGCACTATCGCGACGAGCACGGCCGCCCCAGTGAGCGCGTGATCTGGCCGATCTCGGTCGGCTACCTCGAAGCGGTGCGGCTGCTGGCAGCCTGGTGCGAGCTGCGCGGTGACTTCCGCAGCTTCCGCACCGACCGCGTGGTCGAGGCGAACTATCTCGACGAGAAATATCCGGAGCGGCGCGACGTGCTGCGCGCCAGATGGCGGCAGAGCCTGGTCTGGGGCCCGCCGAAGGACACGTGAGGATGATGAACGAGATCGACCTGTCGAGTTTTTGCCAGGGTTGCGGCGCCTGCTGCGGCTATTCGCAAAACTGGCCGCGCTTCTCGATCGAGAGCGAGGAGGAGCTTGC
>JAEYTQ010000221.1 GCA_023433965.1 Pseudomonadota bacterium
CGCCTCGCCGATCTCGACACCGAGGAGGAGATCGAGAATTTCGGCGCCGAGATGCGCGACCGTTTCGGCGTGCTGCCGGACGAGGTGCGCTATCTGTTCAAGGTCGCCGCGATCAAGGCGTTCTGCCGAAGAGCCAATGTCGAGAAGATCGACGCAGGCCCCAAGGGCGCCGTGATCGTCTTCCGCGACAATTCCTTCGCCTATCCCGATCGCCTCGTGACCTTCATCCGCAGCTACGGCCAGGCCGCCAAGGTGCGGCCCGACATGAAGGTGGTGTTCCTGCAGGATTGGGAGACGCCGGAAGAGCGTCTCGCCGGGACGACCGAGATCATGCGGCAATTGGCGCAGCTGGCGGAGAGCAAGAAGGCGGCGTGAGGGAAGGTAATAGGTGGTCAAAGCGATGCGTGCCCACGGGTTCTGTCGACTGGGAAACCTAGTGGGCACCGCGCAAGTGCGCCTTTGCCCACCCAACAGCAGCGAGGTTGTAGCTACGAGGCCGCCCGCGACGCATCCGCCGACAGGCGCGCCAGCAGCGACCTTGCCGTATCCGATGGCGACAGCGAATCCACGCTGACCACGGGATCGCTGCGCATCTCGTGTTTGCCGTTGGAGGTGTGCCGCATCACCGCGGAGAGACGCCGCGCGATCATATGCGCGGTGCGGAAGTCGGTCTCCGCGAACACGACGATCACCGAGCCGTCCTTCTGTGCGGTGCCAAAATCCATCTGCCGCATGAGGCGGCTGAGGATGCGCGCCGCGTCGAGCTGGGCGCGGGAATTATTGGGGTCGAAGGCGAAGCGCGCGACCGAGAGGCCGCCGCCGCGGGCGAGCGTCTGCTCGACCGCCTTGGCGAAATCGCGGGCGAAGGCTTCCACCGTCAGGAGGCCGCTGCGCGGATCGAGCCAGCCGCCGGCATCGATCGAGCGCAAGGTGCGGCTGAGCTGCGCTTCCATCGCGTGCTGGCGGATCAGCGGCAGCGCGTTGGCGGCAACCTTGGCCGGCTCGCCGGGGATCAGCTCGAGGTTGGGCAGGTCGTAGGCCTGCGTCAGCTGGTGCGCGGTGACGACCACGGGCAGGCTGCGGAAGCGGGTGTCCTCGGCCAGCACCGTGAGGAAAGCATCCGTCACGCGGGCGGTGAAACCTTCGGAGAGCACGACGCCGTCGAGGTCACGGGTATTGAGATGCTTCGCGGCGGCCTCGATCGAGAGCGCCCCGACCACGCCGACACGCTCGCCGAGCGCGACCGAGAGTGCGGGATAGGTGGCGCCCCGGCCGATCAGCAGCACGGTGGCATCGCGTGCGGGATCGCCCTCCGGCAGCGCGACCTTCACCTCCGGCAGCCGGCGCAGGACCGTTGCGTGCAGCGTGCGGACGCGCAGCGCAGCCCGCAGCCGCGCGATCAGGCGGTCGGGATTGCCGCCGCGCGAGGAGAAGGGCAGGGCATTGTGAGGCAGCATGCCCACTGCATCCAGGGCCACGAAGGGCAGGTAGGGCGATTGGCCGGCGATCTTCTTGGCGAGCGGAGCCATGTGCGGCTCGTGTCCGCCATGCATCGCGGCGAGAACCGCGGCCGGTTGCACCTCGGCGACCGCGCGCGACGCGCTGGCCCAGTCGGTGTCGACGACGGGAAAGAGCCGGGCCTGGTCCAGCGCCGCAACGAAAGCGGGGCGTTCGGCATCGGACACGAACAGGATGGGGCCCGCCTGGGACATCGGCAAACTCGGATCACGCGACAGATGCCGCGCAATCTAGTTTGGCGGCCTTAATGCAGCGTCAACGGAAGTGGCGAAACTGCGCCTAGATCGGGCCGGAGCGGTCGCGAAAGGCCTCGACCATCAGGGGGTTAAGCCCGAGCTCGCTGAGTGCCTCGCGGGCCCTGGCGTTGTCCTGGGCGCGCCCCGCAAGCCTGTGGCCGGACAGCCGATCGGGCAATGCGGTGAGGAGGGCGCCTTGGCCGAGCCGCCGGGCCCATTCCTGCAGGTCGTTGGAGAGGAAGCGGTAGCCGCCGACGGCCATGATGCCCGAAGGCGGCGCGGTGATGCAGATCGACCCGGTGGGACGGTCGAGCCGCGCGGCATAGCCGGTGTCGACATAGTCGCGCGGCGGCTGCGCCGTCAGCGTCTCGCCGACCGGTTGCGGCGGGGCATAGGCCGCAATCGGCACCATCGCGCCGCGCAGCCCGAGCGTGCCCTTCGGCGTGAGCAGGATCTCGCCGGCGATCGAGGAGCCGGACTGCTCGCGCGGGGCGCCGTGCGGCCCAGGCATGACAGGCACCGGCATGCCGTCCTCGCCGCGGCGGGCGCCGAACAGTCCGGCCTCGCCGAACAGATAGACGTCGGTCAACGGCGCATGCGGGGCGATCCAGGCATCGCTCGCGCCGACCTGCTCGGGCGCGCGCCAAAGGCCGATGACGTTGCGCAAGGTCGGCATCCGCGCCGCGAGGTCGGAATCGCCGAGGCGCAGCGCGAGCTGGGCCGGCGCGATCAGCACCTCGCATTCGTGCTCGTTGATCTGCTGCTCCAGCACCTCGTTCTCGAACGGATGGTGCAGCGCCAGCGTGCCGCCCGAGAGCAGCCACACCGCGAGCGAGGAGGCGAGGCCTGCGAACGACATCGGCGCGAACGCCGCCATCACGGTTGCGCCCTGCTTGATGTCCGCTTCGAGCGACATCGCAAGGCCACCCGCGATCAGGCTGAAATGCGGCCGCGGCACCGGGCGGAAACCTTCCGCGGTGACGTCGAAGGAGATCATTGCCGCCTTGCGGCCGTCCTGGATCACGGCGCGCGTGGTGCCGGGCGGGCGGGCGAGCACCTCGTCGAGCGAGGCCATGCCTTCCGGCAGGTCTGCGCCGAAGCCGCAGACGTGACGGATCGAGAAGGCTTCGGCGGCCGCATGCATCGCGAGATCGGCATAGCTGACGCCGTCGACGGTGCTCATGGTGACGATGGCGCGTGCCGCGGTGCGGTTGAGGGCGGCGGTCAGTTCGGCATGGCGCCAGAGCAGCGGCAGCACGGCGACGACGAGGCCGGCGCGATGCGCGGCGAGCACCGTGAGCACGAATTCGACGGTCGCAGGCAGCTGGATCGCGATCACGGAATTGGCCGGCAAGCCGGATTCGACGAAGAAGGCCGAGAGCGCCTCGATCGCCGTGTCGGCCTCCGCATAGGTCATCTGCCGCGGCTGGTGCCCGGTGACGCGTGCCTTGTTCAGGGGATCGAGCAGGGCGCGCGCGTGCGGCTGCCGCATCAGCGTGCGCTGAAACAACGTGTCGAGCGTCGGCGATATGGCTGGCTGATTCACGGCGTCACTTTGCTTGATGAGCTTGCGGCTGCCCCTTCGCCCACCAGGTCTCCGGCAAATAGCCCGAGAGCGAGGTGGCCTCAGGCCGTTCTATCCGATTCCAGCGCGCGATCCATTGCTCCGATACGTTAAACAGCGGGATTGTATAGAAGCCCGCGATCAAGGCGCGGTCGAGCGCGCGGACGGCCGGGACGAAATCCGTATGTTCACGGGCCTCGAGCAGGGCGGCGATCATGGCATCGACGGCCGGGTCCCTGGCACCCATGTAGATGCGGGTTCCGGGATTGTCCGCCGCAGCACTGCCCCAATAGAAATACTGCTCATTGCCGGGCGACAGCGACTGGTCCCAGCGGTTCTGGATCATGTCGAACTCGTAAGCGAGCCGGCGCTGGTCGAACTGCACGGGATCGACCGAGCGCACGCTCGGCTCGATGCCGGCGCGTTTGAGGTCGCGCTGAAACGCGAGCGCGATGCGCTCCTGGTCACGGGTCGAGACCATGATCTCGAAGCTGAAGGGGGCTTTCGTCGCGCGATTGCGCAGCACGGTGCCGTCGAGATCGTAGCCGGCCTCCGACAGCAGCTTCAGCGCGGCGCGCAGGGTGGTGCGGTCGCGTCCCGAGCCGTCGGTGGCCGGCAGGCGATAGCGGCCGTCCAGGATGTCGGGCGGGATCTGTGCGGCGAACGGTTTCAGCAGCTCGCGTTCCCGCGCATCCGCGGGGCGCCCATAGGCCGACAGCTCCGAGCCGGCGAAATAGCCGGCAACGCGCGAATAGAGCCCGAAGAAGTAATTCCGGTTGACCAGCTCGAAATCGAACAGCAGCGTCAGCGCCTGGCGCACGCGGACGTCGGCGAAGATCGGCCGGCGGGTGTTGAACACCAGGAATTCGGACGGCTGCGGCGTGCCCGGTTTGACCGTGTCGCGGATGACCTCGCCGCTTTTGACCGCGGGAAAATCGTAGCCGTCATGCCAGCGCAACGGCTCGTGTTCGATGCGGAAATCGTACAGGCCGCGCCTGAAGGCTTCGAACTGGCCGTTGGCCTCGCGAAAATAATCGAGCCTGATCTCGTCGAAATTATAGAGCCCGCGGTTGATCGGCAGGTCGCGGCCCCAATAATCGGGATTGCGGATCAGGGTGACGCTGGCACCAGGCTTCACCGCGGTGACGCGATAGGGGCCGGAGCCGACCGGCGCGGTCAGCGTCGTCTCCTCGAAGGTCGCGACGTCGATGGCATGCTTCGGCAGGATCGGCATCAGGCCGAGGATCAGAGGCAGCTCGCGGTCGTTGGCGCCGGCGAGGTCGAAGCGGACGGTGAGGGGGTCGGGAGCTTCGGCCTTCGCGACCTTGGCGTAATACTGCCGGTGATTGGGCCGGCCATGGTCGCGTAGCAGCTGCCAGGAGAACAGCACGTCTTCGGCGAGCACCGGCTTGCCGTCGGAGAAGCGGGCGCGCGGATCGAGGTGAAAGGTGACGAAGGTGCGGTCATCATCGCTTTCGACCGTCCTGGCGAGCAGGCCGTAAAGCGTGAACGGCTCGTCCTGGCCGCGGGCGAGCAGGCTTTCGATCACGTAGCCCCGCATCTGCTGCACCGCCAATCCCCTGACGATGAAGGGATTGAGACTGTCGAAGGTGCCGAGAATGCCCCAGGTGATGCGCCCGCCCTTCGGGGCATCTGGATTGGCATAGGGCATGTGGGTGAAGTCGGCCGGCATCGCCGGCTTGCCGTGCATGGCAATGGCATGGGCCTCCACGGCCCGGGCGTTGCCTGCCGACAGCCCGGCGGCGAGGGCCACGACCAGCGCTTGGGCGAGACGGCGACGGCGGAGTCGGGGGCCCTCGACGAGGCCTTGGAACATGAACATCGGCACACGTTGATTCGAGGACCGGCTGGCCTGAATCCTATCACAGGGAATTTCCCGCAGCGCTGCCAGGGGTGTAGCCAAAGGCGCTTGTCGGCATTGATCTTTTCGTCGACCACGCTAAGAAGGCACCCAATCGCGCAAGAGCGTCGAGCCCGTCACTTATCCGCCTCAATTGACGGGAAGAGAGCCGCGCCCAAGGCGGCCAGGTTCGGCGCTTCGGAGCGGTTCGGGCACTTCCCGTTCAGAAAGGGTTTTCCGCAATGAATTTCCGTTACTTGGCCGCGTCCGTCCGGCCGCGCGGGCGACTTCTCGCCCTGTTGACGGCGACGGCGTTGGCCGTTCCCTTTGCCGCCGAGGCCCAAGCTCCCGCACCGGCCCCTGGCGCGCCCGCGCCCAAGGCCGCTCCGGCTCCCAAGGCTGCTCCGAAGGCCGCCCCCAAGGCTCCCGCACCCGCCGCATCTCCGCAGGCGCAGCCGGCGCCGGCACAGGGCGCGCAGCAGCAGGGGGCAGCCCAGCCAGCCGATCAGCAGATCCAGCTGATTTACGCCCCCTGGACCAAGTTCTGCCTCAAGGGCCAGGACGCCAACGCCAAGCAGGTCTGCTTCACCGGCAAGGACGGCCGCATCGAGTCGGGCCAGCCGGTCATCGCGGCCGTGATCATCGAGCCCGAAGGCGAGCCCAAGAAGATCCTGCGCGTGACGCTGCCGCTCGGCATGCAGCTCGTCCACGGCACCCGGATCATCGTGGACAACAACGCCCCGCTGCAGCAGCCCTATGTGATCTGCTTCCAGAACGGCTGCATGTCGGACTACGAGGCTACGCCCGAGCTCATCAACAACATGAAGAAGGGCCAGAACCTCGTTGTCCAGGCGATCAATGCCAACGGCGCGCCGCTGACCTTGCCGCTGCCGCTCGCCGGCGAATTCCAGAAGGCCTATGACGGTCCGCCGACCGACCCGAAGGTGTTCGAGGAAACCCAGAAGAAGCTCCAGGAAGAGCTTCAGAAGAAGGCCGAGGAGCAGCGCAAGAAGCTCGAGCAGCAAGGTGCGCCCGGCGCGGCACCGACCGGTCAGAAGTAATCGGGAGCAAATCCCGGACGTGAAAAAGGCGCTCGGTTCGAGCGCCTTTTTTGCGGCCCACTTGCCGGCAACAAAAGTCAGTTCAGCGACGGATTGCGCGGGCGATAGCCGCCGGCCTTGTCCTTGATGAAGATCTCGGCGACCTGGGAGTGGCGGACCGGCTCGCCGGAATCGTCCGGCAGCAGGTTCTGCTCGGAGACGTAAGCGACGTATTCCGAGTCCGCATTCTCCGCGAGCAGGTGATAGAACGGCTGGTCCTTGTGGGGCCGCACCTCCTCGGGGATCGACAACCACCACTCCTCGGTATTGTTGAACTCCGGATCGATGTCGAAAATCACCCCCCGGAACGAGAAGATCCGGTGGCGAACGACCTGGCCGATCTGAAATTTGGCGGTTCGCGCTTTGATCATTCCCCGTCGATAGACCAGGATTGTGGCCGATGCTAGTGGGCTTATCGGGAATTAACCTTCGCTTCCGTGGCGGATAGCTCCGAAATCTTCAGAAAACACTTCATCAATGGTCGATATCCTCAATCTGGCTCTCCCTTATTTCGGCTTGATCTTTGTCGGCTTCGCCTGCGGCAAGACCAAGTCCCTGCCGGAATCGGGTCTCGCCTGGATGAACTTCTTCCTGCTTTATGTGTCGCTGCCAGCGCTGCTGTTTGCGATCATGTCGAAGACGCCGTTTTCGGAATTGAACAACCCGCCGTTCCTGGTGGCGACCACGGTGGCGACGGTGGCCGCGTTCACCCTGGCTCTCGTGGTCGGCAAGCTGCTGGGACGGCTGACGCTGCGCGAGGCGACGCTCGCGGGCCTCTCCGGCGGCTACGGCAATATCGGTTATATGGGGCCAGGGCTGGCACTCGCGGTGCTCGGGCCGAAGGCGGCGGCGCCGACCGCGCTGATCTTCTGCTGCGACAGCATTTTCCTGTTCACGATCGTGCCGCTCCTGATCGAACTTTCCGACCGGGACCATCCCTCGCTGGTCCACGCCTTCGGCGTGGTGCTGAAGCAGATCGTGCTCAATCCGCTGATCATGTCGGCCTGCTTCGGCGCGGCGGTTGCGGCGCTGCATATCGAGGTGCCGGTCGCGCTCGACC
>JAEYTQ010000251.1 GCA_023433965.1 Pseudomonadota bacterium
GGGCAGGCCGCGCCAGGACAGCGCCACGCTGACATCAGTCAGCGGCACCCTCTCGGCGCCGAAGCGCCGCTTGTAGTCCAAATTGCCGATGCTGAGGTCGAAACGGCGCACGCCTTGCGCATGCAGCGCCGCCATGGTGCGCTCGACGACGAGCAGCCCGGGCGAACAGCTCGACCAGGACTCGCCGGCATGGCTGATGCGCAGCAGATAGAAAGTCGCGCCCTGCCTGACGCCGAACGAGGTGGCGATCACGCCCTCGTCGCAGACCAGCGCCGAGACGACGGCATGGCCTTGCGCAACGCCCCCGCGCGCCACCTCCCGATAGAACCGCGCATGGGTCTCGTCATTGAGGACGAAGCGCGAGCCGAGCTTCTCCATGCGCGCCTGCTGCTGTCTGTCGGTCACATCAAGCAACTCATGCGCGCGCGCGACATCCGTCGCGACCTCGAACCGCGCGCCGGCATGACGGCTGAAGACGCGCCAGCAGCGCGGCATCTGCATGCGCTTGATCGAGGCCTGGTAGTCGCCGTAGTCGTCGCCCATCAGCACGAGGTTGCCATTGAGCGAGGATGATCCGATCCGGCCGAGCGCCACCAGCGGGTTCGGCTTGCCGGAAACCTCGGCCGGCATCTTCCTGAGGCGGAGCAGATCGAAGCGGTCGGGCGAGGCGCGCAGCGCGTCGATCAGCGCCTTGTTGATCGCATTGGCCGCCGTCGAATCCGACGCGGCATCGCGCGCCAGGATCGGCGCGTTGTTGTCGGAGACGCCGAGGTCTGCGAATTCGACGATGCGGATGCCACGCCTGACATGGCTGATCATCGGCACGACCGCGATGTCCTTGCCGGTGGCGGGATCTGAGATCACCGCGATGAGCGGCGCGACGTCGACAAACGCCGCGTACCAGGCACGGAGCCAGTCGACATGCTGGAACGCGGTGCGGTGCCCGGCGTTCAGGCGCGAAGCGGCCTGCCACCAGTCCTGCATGAAATCGACCGCGATTCCCGCCGTGCTGGACGTCCGATTCTCCGACTGCTCGACGGTGATGAATGTCATTCGCGACATACGACTGCTGAGTGCTTTCAGATAGATTAGATTTCGTTGCAGACGACAAGAATGGTCGCTGCTTATCGTTAAGCGGATGCCACCAGGCCGCCCGCCTGGCTGCGGCAAGTTGTCAGCGACTTGGTTCCCTCTGCTCGACGCATTGGAACCGGGCCAGGAAGTGCAGACCGGCGACTGCGAACGCGAACATGAACCAGACGGGGTTCTGGCGTTCGAGCAGGAAGGTCTCGGTCGCCCCGTAATAGAGGCCGAACAGCCACACGGTCAGGAACAGCTTTGCCAATGCGCCACTGCGGTTGCGAGCCTGGGCGGTGTGGAAGTTGCCGAGCGGTGCGAGCACGAAGACGAGAATCACGAGCAGCAATCCCGGCAGGCCGATGGTGACAGCGAGGTCGAGATAGCTGTTGTGGCTGTGTGCCGCAGACGTCGCCCATTCGGCACCTTGGGCGGTCTGCCGCGCGCTCACGTCGTCCCAGAACGCGCCATAGCCGTGACCCACGACCGGCTTCTCCGCAACGGCAGCGAGCGCGAACTCCCAGATCGCGGAACGTCCGGTGAAGGTAGGATCGAGCGGAAGCAGCCGCGTCATCGCCCCGAGCGCCGGGCTCATCACGCTGCCGACGGTCAGCAGGTTCATCGCAAGCAGCGGCGCGAAGCAGATGATCCGCTTCAGCCACAGGCCCGGCGTGACATAGACCAGCGATGCGAGCACGTAGATCGCAAGGCACAACACCGACGACGTCTTGCCTCCGGTGAAAACCAGGAAGATGCCGGCCAATGCGGCAATCGCCGGCCCCATCACGAACGAGCCCACGGCGGACAGGTAGATGCCGACATAGACCAGGATGGTCATCACAGGCGAGGCAACGTTCTTGTGGCCGAAGCTGCCGCGCCAGTCGCCGGCGAGCTGCGGCTCGGTGACGTCGAGAGCCGAGTGCATCGAATATTGCGGCGCGAGGACAATGCCGAGATAGCAGAGCGCGAGCAGCACGAGCGCGGCCGCGCCAAGGCAAAGATTGAAGCTGCGCTGCGTCGGCGGCAGCAGCGGCAACAAGACCGCGACCGACGTCACGCTGGCCGCGAGCACGAAGCGCTGCATCGAAACGCCGCGGCTCTCGGAGAAGAGGATGCTGATCATCAGCCAGCCGAGGAGGCAGAGATGCAGCGGCGTCACCAGGCTCTTCAGCGCGGGCGCATCCGAGCCGGCGACACACAGCATTCCGACCGCAGCCAGGAGCCCCCAGGAGACATAGGTCAGCGCCATTCGCCCGCCGACGATGGTTGTAACCTCGGGATCGCGCAGGTCCGGGAACGGATCGAGCGTCACCAGCACCAGCAGCAGCGCCGCGACGGCGACGAGGCAGCGCCCCACCTGCATCGCGTCGAGTTCGGTCAGACGATCGCGCAGGAGATGGCCGAACGATCGGACCTCGGCACCGGTCATTGGCCCTCCTTGCGCAACCGGGCGCTGACCATTTCCGGCGCTAGGCGCTCGCGGTCCCGGTAAAGCTTGTCGTCAATCAGCACGTCGACCGTCTCTTGCTCTATCCGCGGCAGTCCGATGCGCAATCTCGCGTGGGACCGGCTGCCGCACCCTTTTCCGAATTTGCCACAGGCTTAATGCGGGCAGCTTAACGCTGTTCTACGAAACAGGCGGCTTATGCGCGTTCCCGGCGAGCATTCGCGTTCGATGCGAGTATCATCTGCCGGGAGCCGAGGTTCGCGTTTTCGCCGCGGCAGATGCGTTTTGGTTAACAGATCATTAAAGACGAGCCGCCACTTGATCACCGCCGAAGACGTTCTCGAATTGACGGCCGCCTCTCGCGTGGCGCCCGCAGCCCGGCTGCCGCCGCGGGCGAACCCGGACGCACCGGTGTCGGTCGTCATTCCAGCCAAGAACGTCGCAGCCTATATCGGCGAAACCCTCGCCAGCGCGCTTGCGCAAAGCCAGGTGGGTGAAGTGATCGTCGTGGATGATGGATCCACCGACAACACCGTTGCCATCGTTCTTGCCATTCGCGACTCCCGAGTGCGCCTGATGACGAACGACTCCGCCGGCGTATCGGCCGCCCGCAATCTCGGCGCGCGCTATGCCAGCGGCGAGTGGCTGCTGTTCCTCGATGCCGACGACCGCCTGCGCTCCGGCGCGGTTGCGGCCCTGCTGACCGCCGCACGCGGCGCGCCGCGCGCCGTTCTCATCTATGGCGACTACAACACGATCGACAGCAAAGGACGGCAGATCGGCCGGCGCGGCCTTTTGAAGGGACGCCGCAAGCCCTCGGGCGACGTGCTGACCCGGCTCGCGGCCGGCAATTTCATCGTCAATGGCGGCATCGCGCTCGCACGCGCCGAAGCCTTTCGCGCCGTCGGCGGCTTCGATACGTCTCTCAGATATTGCGAGGACTGGCATTGCTGGTGCCGCCTGGCCGCGATCGGCGAATTCGAGTTCGCGCCGCAGCTTCTGCTCGACTACCGCCTGCATACGTCCAACACCATGAACGCGGCGGTGCGAACCCCCGGAGATTTCCTGCCGGCGGTCGCGCGCGTGTTCGATGACGGACTGATCCTGGCGAGACTTCCCGAGGGCAGCGCGAGTGGATTGCGCCGGGCTGCCGAGATTCACCTCGTCACCTATTCGGCGATGCAAGCCGTCCGCTTCGGAAGGTATCGCGACGTCTTGGCTTATCTCGCGATGATTGGCCGGCGCTCGATCAAGTCGCTGCCACGCTCGGTCGTCAGGGTCGCCCTCGCCCGCTTCGGCATCTAGCCCGCCTAGCCCGCCCGCCGCGTCGCGTCACGTCACGATCTTCGAGGCCTCATAGGGCTTCGGCTCGAGGCCGAAGGCTGCCAAGGCGGCGCCGAACGCAACCATCACGGGATGCATCGCGACGACGGCCTTCGACGAC
>JAEYTQ010000295.1 GCA_023433965.1 Pseudomonadota bacterium
CAGGCGGCCGGCCTCGTCCGGTTCCATAGCAGCCCTGCACCATGTTTGTCGCACCAAACCCTTCTTTGGCTCGGCCGCAGCGCACGATAAGTGATGACCGGTAAAATTTCTCCCGCGGACCGATCACTTTGTTCCGTGCTGCACGGTTGGGATTTGATTCCGAAGGATACCAAACCTAAAGGCTTGCCACGTAGATTTCTGCGCAGAGATCCACCATTGGCGGGACCATGAGCACGGCCGCGACCTCCCTTCCCGAGAGGAATGCCGCAGAGGTCGCGGATCTCGTCCTCGCGCCCGAGACGACGGCTCCCGAAGTCAGGGCGCGCCGGGCCCGGCAGCGTCGCCAGATGTATGTCGGCCAGGTTGCAAGCTACTCGCTGGGCGCCTCGGTCCTGCTGATCTACGCCTATGACGGCACGATCGCCATGGGCGTACCGTCGTTGTTCTGGCTCGGCGGCCTCCTGATCATCGGGACATTCACCGTGCTGTCGGAAGCCGGCATCGGCGACCGCCTCGAGGATCATTACCTCACCGTCTATCAGATCTCGGCGCATATGGCGCTGCAACTGGTGTTCCTGGTCGCGGTGCCGACGGTCGGGGTCGCGTTCCTCGCCGTGCTGTTCCTGATCTTCGCGTTCGGCACGCTGCGCATGACGTCGAGCCAGGCAATCCTCACTTGGGGCCTTGCCACCTGCGGCCTCGCCTCGGTTTTCCTGGGTTCGAACCTGCCGATCGGACTTCCGGTCGCGACGGGACTGCAGCGAACCGCCTCCATGCTCTGCTTCGTGCTGGTGATCGGCCAGTGCGCCTTCCTCGGGCTGTTCGGCGCGACCTTGCGCAAGATCCTGTACCGCCGCAGCATCGAACTGAAGGCCGCCTATCAGCGCATCGAGGAATTGGCCGAGCTCGACGAGCTGACCGGCTCCTACAACCGACGCTGCATCATGCGCCTCCTCGACGCCGAGATCGAGAGGTCGCGGCAAGCGTCCACGCCTTGCGCGATCGCGCTGATCGATCTCGACTGGTTCAAGCGCATCAACGACGCCCACGGCCATCCCGTCGGCGACGAGGTGCTGCGCACCTTCGCGATCACCATTTTCGCCAACATCCGCCCGGCCGACAGCTTCGGCCGCTCCGGCGGCGAGGAGTTCCTGCTGCTGCTGCCGGACACACCGGGGGACGTGGCGGACCGCACGCTCGAGCGCTTGCGCGGCATCGTCGCCGACCTCGACTGGAGCTCATTCTCCCCAAGCATGCGGGTGACCATTTCCGCGGGCGTCGTGACACTGCGAGACAATGATACTGCCGACACGTTTCTCGCGCGCGCCGACAGCGCGCTCTATTCCGCCAAGGCGCAGGGGCGCAACTGCATTGCAACGGGCTGACCAATCCATTTTCTTCCGGCGCGGCAGCAGCCGGGCCGAACGCTCCAGGACAGGGCAATGAGATCGACATCCGCAAGACCATCGGAAAACCTGCTCGAGGAACTGCAGGCTGCGCTCTCGCACGGCACGGTCGCGCGCCGGGTCGAGACGCTGCGCAAGGTCACCGATCTCTTCGCGGGCAACGCAGTCGACTATTCCGACGACCATGTCCGCGTGTTCGACGACGTGTTCCAGTGCCTGATCGGGCAGATCGAGACGTCGGCCAGGGCGATGCTTGCCGAACGCCTCGCGCCGATCGCAGCTGCGCCGCCGCAGACCATCCGCACGCTCGCGCTCGACGAGGTCATCGAGGTCTCCGGCCCGGTGCTGTCGAAATCGGAGCGGCTGGACGAAGCGACCCTGATCGAGATCGCGCGCACCAGGGGCCAGGCCCATCTCAAGGCGATCTCGCTGCGGCGGACGCTGTCGGAAGCGCTGAGCGACGTGCTGGTGGCGCGGGGCGACGAGGACGTGGTACAATCGACGGTCGGCAATCCCGGCGCGCGGCTCTCTGAGGAAAGCCTCGCCGATCTCGTCGTCCGCGCCGAACGCGACGACGATCTCGCCAGCTGCATCGGCCTGCGGCCCGACCTGCCGCGTCATCACTATCTGAGGCTGGTCGCCAAGGCATCCTCGAGCGTGCGCAAGAAGCTCGCGGCCGCCCATCCCGAGCTCGCGGCCGAAGTGTCTCGGGCCGTGGAGGAAGCGGCCCAGCGGGTTCGCGCCGTCGCCATGACCAAGCAGACCGAGATGGCGCGCGCGCTGGTTAAGTCGCTGCACGCCGACGGCCGCCTCAACGAGCTCCAGGTCGAGGCCTTCGCCGAGCAGGGCAAGTTCGACGAGACCAATGCGGGGCTGGCTGCACTCGCGGGCGTCACGGTCGAGACCGCCGAGACCATGATGATCGAGAGCCGCACCGAAGGCGTGATGATCCTCGCCAAGGTCGCCGGCTTGCAATGGTCGAGCGTGCGCGCCATCGTCGCCATGCGCGAGAAGCTCTCCGGCGGGTCGCAGACCGACATGCTGACGCTGCGCGACGCCTATGAGGCGCTACGCTCGTCGACCGCGCAGCAGGCATTGCGCTTCCACCGCATGCAGCTGGGCATGACCCCGGCGGCGTGAAGCCAGCGCACTAATACCGCAACACCCTCGATCCCACCAGCGCGCCGAGCGCGGTCACCATTGCGGTTGCGAGCGTGTACCAGGTCGCGACGAACAGCGGGGAATCGTCGGTGCAGTGCGAGGCGTAGAGGGTCGCGGCGAGCCCCGCCGCCACCAGGCCGGCGAGCGCTCCGGCAAGCGCAGGCCGCGACGGCGCGCCGTGGCGGAGGCCGATCAGCGCCCCCGCAAGCAGCGGCAGCGACATCGCGGGGATCGCGACCAGGCATACCCTGGAATTCTTGCCCATCAGGCGCATCGTCATCGGCATCGCCGGTGCCATCATCGCCTCGCTGCCGATCGCCACGGCGAGCAGCCCGACGGGAAGCAGCAAGAGCCAGCCCCAGCCGCGCAGCAGCGCTTCGGGACGCGACAGATGCAGGCTGACGATGATGGCGGGAATCGCGAGCGACAGCGTCACCGCGAACTTCATGTCGAAGAACGGGTTGCGCATCGCGCTCATCACGTCGGCGCGCACGCCGAAGAACGTCGCAAAGATCAGGATCGACAGGGGCGCGGCCACCAGCAGCGCCATGCTCAGCACCGCGCCGACGCGCGGCGCCCTGTGCGGGTTGTCGGCGGCGAGCGAGCGAATGAGTTGATCGGTATCCATGACTAGTGGTCCCGCAGTTTGGCCGTCAGTGCCGCAAGTCCGCGATGCAGCGCCACCCGCACTGCGCCCTCGCTCATCGACAACTTCGCTGCCGTATCCTTGATCGAGGCGGCCTCGACCGCGATCGACTGCAGCACGTCGCGCTGGCGCTGCGGCAGGGTACCGAGCTGCGCGGCGACCTCACCGGCCGAAGCCGTCTCCTGCGCCGCCTCGCCCGGGAGCGTCTCGGCGAAATCGTCGATGTTGACGAATACGCGCTTGCCGCGCCGGCGGAGCGCGTCGATCAGCTTGTTGCGGCCGATCGCAAACAGCCAGGGCGCGAAGGGTGCCTCGCTGTCCCAGGTGTGCCGCTTCAGATGCACCGCCAACAGAATCTCCTGCACGATATCCTCGGCCTGATCGGGAGGCTGACCTGCGCGCGCCAAGCCGCGCCTCGCTGCAGCGCGCAGCACCGGCGTGACGGCCTTCAACAAGCGATGATACGCCGCATCATCGCCAGCCATGGCCGACCGCATCAGGCCGGTCCATTCGTCCTCAAGTCCGCGCACCCGCGCCCCTCATCTTGCAATTCGGCCGCTCGTTCAATTTGTTACGCGAGTCTCGCTCATATCACGAATTCGTGATTGAAGGCCGGGCCGCGCGACCGATGCGGCGGCCGAGATCTGCGAGGCCTCATAACACCGAT
>JAEYTQ010000303.1 GCA_023433965.1 Pseudomonadota bacterium
TCGCGCGCGAATTGACCGAGCGCGGTTTCGACAATGTCGTGCTGTGGCCGCGGGGCGTGGATACAGGACTGTTCCATCCGCGCGTCATCGATCTCTGCCTTCCCGCGCCGGTGTTCCTGTCGGTCGGGCGGGTGGCGGTGGAGAAGAACCTCGAAGCGTTCCTGGATCTCGATCTGCCCGGCACGAAAGTGGTCGTCGGCGACGGGCCTGCGCGCGCCTCGCTGGAAGAGGCCTATCCCGATGCGATCTTCCTCGGCGAAAAGCACGGCGAGGAACTGGCGGACATCTATGCAGCGGCAGACGTGTTCGTGTTCCCCAGCAAGACCGACACTTTCGGGCTGGTCCTGCTGGAGGCGCTCGCCAGCGGGCTGCCGGTGGCGGCCTTTCCGGTGAAGGGTCCCCGCGACGTGATCGGCGACGCGCCGGTCGGCGCACTCGACCATGATCTGCGCAATGCCTGCTTCGCCGCGCTCGATATCTGCCGCCAGGACTGCGTCGACTTCGCCGCGAATTGCACCTGGGAGGCCTCGGCGCGCGTCTTCATCGACGGCATTTTGGCGGCCGGCGCGGTGGTACCCGGTCGGGCCGGCGCGGAACAGCCTCGCCGGGTGGCGTGAGCGGGAGGGTCCTCTCGCGGAGGTGTCTTGCCCGGGCCTCCTTGGCCGCGATAACATTCCACCATGACCGAACAGCTCCTCCCGATCGGCCCCGCCGACATCGATGCCGCCGCGCGCGTGATCGCTCCTTACGCCATCCGCACCCCGCTGTTGTCCTTCCCGGTGCTCAACGAGCGCGTCGGTGCGAAAGTGTTCCTGAAGCCGGAGATGCTCCAGCGCACCGGCTCGTTCAAGTTCCGGGGCGCCTTCAACAAGGTGTTCTCGATTCCGCAGGACAAGCGCGCCGGCGGGGTCGTCGCGTTCTCCTCCGGCAACCATGCCCAGGGCGTGGCGGCGGCGGCAAAGATCCTCGACATGCAGGCGCCCATCGTGATGCCGGCGGATGCCCCGCTGTCCAAGCGCGAGCGCTCCAAGTCCTACGGCGCCGAGGTCGTGCTCTATGATCGCGACAAGGACGATCGCGAGGCGATCTCGCGCGGCATCGCCGAGAAGCGCGGCGCGACGCTGGTCAAACCTTACGACGATCCCTTCGTGATCGCGGGGCAGGGCACCGCCGGCCGCGAGATCGCGGAGGACATGGCGACGCTCGGTCTCGCCCCTGACATCGTGGTGGCGCCGGCCTCGGGCGGCGGCCTGATCGCGGGCGTCGCGACCGCCGTCAAGGCGCGCTATCCGCTGGCCGAGATCGTGGTGGCCGAGCCCGAGGCGTTCGACGATCATGGGATCTCCTTGAGCGCAGGCCATCGCGAGCCGCACCCGCCTGCGGGCCGCACCATCTGCGATGCGTTGATGGCGCTGATGCCCGGCGAGATGACCTTTGCCATCAACAGCAAGCTGCTCGCGCGCGGCGTCACCGCTTCCGATGCCGAGGTGGGAGCCGCCGTTGCGTTCGCCTATCGCGAGTTCAAGCTCGTGGTGGAGCCCGGCGGCGCGGTGGGCCTTGCCGCGCTGCTCGCGGGGCGCCTCGACGTCGCTGGCAAGAACGTCGTCATCGTGCTCTCCGGCGGCAACGTCGATGCGGACTTGTTCGCCGAGTTGGTGGCCTAGCCGTCATTCCGGGGCTCGCGAAGCGAGAGCCCGGAAGCCATTCATCCACCAACTCTGCCGCCCGATGGATTGCGGGCCTGCGCCTTGCTGCGCATCCGGAATGACAAAGACATGAAGAAAGGGCAGAGCGGTCACGCTCTGCCCTTTCTCGTCGTGCGACTGATCGCGATCAGCGCATGAAGCCACCGCGGCGATTGCCGCCATTGTTTGTGTTCGGGGCCTGGTTCATCGACTGGCGGAAGTTGTTGTTGCTGCTGACCATGCGGCTGGGCATCGTGTTGAGCTGCGGCCGGTGGTTCGGCACGTTGTTCTGCATCTGCACCTTGTTCGCCGGGGTGTTGTTGACCTTCACGCCGTTGGTGATGCGGATCGGACGGTTCTGGGTCTGAACGTTGACCGGCTTCGACTCGATATTCGGGCCGCCCTTGCCGACATTCACCGGCATGCTGACGATCTTGCCCGGCCTGGTGGTGCCGCCATTCGGCGTGGTGCCGGTTGCAGGCAAGGTCACGATCTTGCCGGAGCCGCCGGTGCTGTTGGTCGTGTTGGCCGGCGCGGGCAGGGTGACGATCTTGCCCGGGCTCTGCGACGGCGTACCATGCGGCTGGTTGTTGTTGCCGGCCGGCAGATTGACGATCTGACCGCCATTGCCGAGCTTGCCGATCACCTTGCCGTCGAGCGGCTTCTGCACGAGCGGGAGATGGCCATTGATCTGCGCACCGCCATTGCCCTGCAGCAGCGGCATGTATTTGGGCTGGCCGAGATTGCCGATCTTGATGGCCGGGGCAATCGTCTGCGGTGCAAGGAACTTGGTCGCCTGCATCAAGGGGATCGGCTTCGGCTGCGCCTGCAGCTTCAGCGCGACCTGGGCATAGGGGCTGTTGCCGTAGCTGTCATAGAAGCTCTTATAGGCGACCGGCGAGTTGGCGAGCACCGCCTTGTGCCAGGCCTGCGAGATCAGCAGGTTCTTGAGCAGCCAGCGGACGTGGTCGCACAGCGGGTCGTGCGGATACATCTGGATGAACTCTTGATAATATTCCGGCCGCCCCTCGGACACGACGTAGTCATAGGCCTGGCGCGTCGAGCGGCTCGGCAAATTGGAGGCCATCTGCACGACCGGCGCTTTCACCGGCGCGCGGTTGGCGGCGACCGCGGTGTCACCGAAGAAGGTGAAGTCGGACGTCAGGGACGAGCTCTCCCACGGGATCTGCGCGCCGCTGGTGGTCTGGTTGACTTGCAGGCGGACGCGCTTGAACAGCTGCTCGATCGGCACGTTGGGCTCGCGCGCGACGTTCAGGAAGGCCTGTGTGTAAGGGCTGTGACCATTGGTGCCGTCGAGCGCCTCGGCGCCCGGCGCGGTCGAGTAGCCGACGATCGAACCGTTCGGCGCATCGACGATGGCAAGGCCGCGGCCGGCGTCGTTGACCTCAGGGAACGGATTGTTGCGGCAGGCATCCAGGATGACGATGCGCATGCGGCTCGGAATCGTTTCCAGCGTCGACATCACATCGACCAGGCGTACCGAATTGTTGACGAGCTCGGTCGGGCTGGACACCTTGGCATCGACCGGAACCAGATAGTTCTCACCGGCGAGCTGCACGCCGTGACCGGCGTAGTAGACCATCGCCACAGTGTTCGGGCCGCGCGAGGCGACCTTGGCGGAAAAGTCCTGGACGACGCGGAGCATGTCGTCCTGGGTCAAATCGGTCGCGGCGACCACTTCGAAGCCGGCCGAGTTCAGGAACTGCGCCATCGATTGCGCGTCGTCGTCGGGGTTCGCAAGTTGCGGCGCGTTGCGGTAGTTCGCGTTGCCGATCACCAGCGCCACCCTCTGCTCCGGGCCTTGCAGCGCCGTGGGGGCAGGCTGGACTGGGGCGACTTGCGCGGTAGCGGGCCCGCAGGCGAAGCCGAACAGGCTTCCCACCAGGCTGACCGTCGTCAGGAAAGGCTTTAGGCGGAACATGGCGTGCTCCTCTGGCACTGATCTCGATGCGAGATTGGTTGCGAGCTAGCCTGACCGCGTTCGAGCCTGAATTCCGTGATCCCTGTCACCATGGCCGCGTACGTGATCTGAATCACACTCGGGAACCTGCTATGGTGAACTAGCCGGATGGGCGCATCAGCTCCGAAGGCCAGCCGATGCGCACGAGGAGCCCGTCGGGGCCGTTGATGCCGACTTCATACATGCCCCATTCGCGGTGACGCAGCATGCCGCCGGGACGGATGATGAGATCGTCCACGCGCGCTGCGATGGCCTCGACCTCGGGCGTGCGAATGAAAACGCCAAAGGGGTTATGCTCTGGCACACGCCACGGGCCATCCCCGGCTTGCGTGAGATGCACCTCGCATCCCCAGCCGCTCATGATGACATAGCCGG
>JAEYTQ010000307.1 GCA_023433965.1 Pseudomonadota bacterium
GATCTGGCCGTCTGCGCTTTCGGAATTTTGCCAGGACAGGTATCCCTGGAGCAGCAGGCAGCATTGCGTCGCCTCGTCGCCATGCCGCAGAATGGCCTGATGCGCGCCGAAATGCGCGATGCTGCTCGGCATGTCCGCAAGCAGATCGAGATCGTCCGGGAGCAGTTCGGCAAGGCTCGTCAGGCGGTCGGCGAGCTTGGAGAAAGCAAATCCTGCCTGCATGTGATCTCCGATGGCCCCGAGCGTCGAGTGTGGCCGAGAAGGACGGCGGAAAGCATTAACGTTTGATAGGTTCGCGCCGCATCGCGCACGTCCGAGTGCTTCAAATTAGGGAGTCTACATTCTTCATGGGCACCTCGATCCAATATCCCTCGCGCTCAATTGACATCGTCGCGGAGCATGTTGCGGACGGCGACGGTGACCGCGGCAACGCCGCTCGTACCTTGCATCAGCGCGATCTCGCCCTGCTGCGCGTGACGAATGGCGTGAGCCATGACGCGCAGGCGCGGATCGCCATGGCTTTGCCACATCTGGTCGGCCATCCTGACCGCGCCCCGGTGATGCCTGATCATCATTTCGACGAACAGTGCGTCGAACTGGTCCGGCGGCGCGGTCCTGACCTGTCGCATATCGCCCGCCGTCAGGAAGCCCGGCATCGCGGCGCGCTCTTCGCTGCTGCAATCGGGCATCTCCGTGTCGAACCAGCTCAGCCACCAATTCTCGAAGATCCTCACCTCACCGCTTTGGCTTGCGACCATCAGCATCGCGAGCTTGCGTAGGTGCAGATCCTGCGCGCGCTCCGCACCCGTGCGCGCCAGCTCGACGCCCTGGGCATGATGGGCGGTCATGTGACGGATGTAGGTCTGGTCGTGATCGCGGTCTCGGCCCATCCACGGCGGCTCGTGACCGTGACTGCCGAACAGGGCGACCGCCGCGAGCCCCGCAATCACGGCCACAGCGCCAGTCATCCACAGGTTGGTGAATCGCACGTCGCGCGCGGGCGCGTACCCGCGCTTCCAGCGCAGGCGTGCGAACAGCGGATACATCACGGCCGAGGAAGCATGCACCAGCAACCCGATCCAGTAGGGCTGCTGCAGCGTGAACAGCGGCTGCCAGAACGGAAACAGCGGCACCAGCACGAACCATTCCATGGCTGAGGAGAACACGGCCCAGGGCAGCGCGAGCAACAGGATCGTCAGCGGCCGCAAGTCGGCGGTCCAGCGTCCGAGCACGCCGAAGAAGACCAACGCCCAGGAAAAATCCGCCCATTGGTGAAACGCGATGCCGGTCAGGATTGCGCTCCAGGAGGGCTCGGCGCTGATCGCCCAATCGCGCGCAGGAATGGCTGCGACGGTCATCCAGTCGACCGCGGCATCGCGGCCGATGCGGGCGGCGAAGAGCTGGCTGACGATGGTCGAGAACGTGCTGCTGATCAAGCCGAGCGCGGCGGCGGCGATCCAGCGCGAACGCCGCCTTCCGCCCGTGGTGTGCCGCGTCTCACCGGCAAGGGCTGGTCGCGGCTCTGCGTTCACGTCAGCTGCTTGAGTTTCTTCAGCGGGTTGAGCTCGCTCGGCTTGTCCTGTTCGTCGCGTCCGCGTTCGGCTTGCGCCCTGCCGTCATCGTGAAGATCCTGGTCGCCGATGATCTCGCCGACCGCCTGCTTGGTCTTGCCGGCGATCCGCTGCTGAAGACCTTTGGTCTTGCCCATGAGCTGCCTCCAATATGCCCTGTCTCCGGGCTTGCGCCGGCAGCCCCGGCGCCTGAAGGGGCGTGAATGCCGGGGCCGCGGTTCTGCAATTGCCTCCGGCGGCGGGGGAGACGCCGGAAGCGTTGATGAGACTCTTCGCGATGCGGATGGTTCCTCAAGGCTCTGACCGAGGCTCGAGCACGATGATTACGCCTTCGTTGTCGCGGAGCAGGAGCGAAGCGCCCAGCAGTGGTTAGGGCCGCCGATCACCCAGACCGGCCAGGCGTGATCCGGGATGGCGTGGAGATAGGCATCAATCGTCGCCTGCAGCGACAGCGCATCCCATTTGGAATCGAGCCTTCGGAGTCCTGGAAGGAGATCAGTGCGATCTCGTAGATGACGGCGGATACCCGCCACGCGACTTCGTCACGGGACTCGGCGCTCATCGCCTTGCTTCACCTGGTTTTGCCCGGCATGCGATGCGATCTGCCTTGCCGCAGTCCGGACGCTCTCGATGCCCTTGGGGAAGCCGCTTCGGGTGGGATAGAGCTTGCGCCGGGCATCGCGCGGCGGACGCCGCGGCTTGGTTGCCTGCGCCGCGCGGTAGTCGAGCACGGCGATGCCGCCGACCATCAGCAGCGCCAGCGCGATGTTGCCCTTCTTGGGGTTGTCAGGCGTGAGCCCCGACAGCAGCGCTGCGGCATCGAGGCCGTCGCCGCCGACGCGAGCCCACATGCCGGCGTTCTTCTCCACCGACAGCGACATGATGCCGGCCATGATCTCGCGCACGCCGAACGCGCGCACCAGCGTCTCGTGGCCTTCCATGCCCAGCGTTTTCGTGACGCGCCGCGGTGCGAACAATTCGACCACGCCAAGACCGATGCTGAACCAGCCCAGCGCGCGCGCGAGCTGGTCCACCGGCTGCTTCAGACTCGGTCCGCTTTCGACGATCTTGGGATCGCCCTTGGTGCGTACGATGTTGGAGAAATGAAACATGGCTTGCTCCTTCAGGGCTTCAGAACGACCTTGACGCAGGACTCGCGCTTGTCGCGAAACACCTGGTACATCTCCGGGCCTTGGGCGAGCGGCACGGTATGAGTGATGACGAAAGAGGGATCGATCTCACCCTCTTCGATGCGGCGGAGCAGGTCGTCGGTCCAGCGGTTGACGTGGGTCTGGCCGGTCCGCATCGTCAGGCCCTTGTTCATGAAGGCGCCCATCGGCAGCATGTCGGACAAGCCGCTGTACACGCCCGCCACCGAGATGATGCCGCCGGGGCGGCAGACATAGATCATCTCGCGCAGCACGTGGGGCCGATCGCTCTCGGCCATCACCATCTGCTTGGCGCGGTCGAGCAGGGTGTCGGGCAGTGACGGCATCACATGCGCCTCCATGCCGACGCAGTCGATGCATTTTTCGGGACCCTAGCCGTCGGTCAGCTCTTGCAGCCGCTCCACCACGCTCTCGGTCTCGAAATTGATGGTGGTGGCGCCGCCGGCCTCGGCCATGCTGAGCCGGTCCGGCAGGCAGTCGATCGCGATCACCTGGTTGGCGCCGAGCAGGATGGCGCTGCGGATCGCCATCTGTCCGAC
>JAEYTQ010000533.1 GCA_023433965.1 Pseudomonadota bacterium
GCAGGATCAGGATGTGGTCCTCGGTGACGTCCAGGTTGGGATCATCGACCGCCTTCTTCATCGCGGGATAGTCGTCGAATACCAGGGCTGGGCCGGTATGCTTGAGGAAGCGCGGCGCACAGGCGGACGGCTTGATGACGCAACCGTCGGGCGCGAGATTGCCCTTGAGCACCGCGAGCGCGCCCTCCTCGTAGATCGGGTCGTCGATGGAACGGATCACGTCGGCATTGTAAACCTCGGCGCCCTCGATGTTCTCGGCCAGCGTCTTGCCGGTGACGGTGATGCAGTCGAGATGCAGATGCGGCTTGATCTGCGCCATCAGCGCCGGCAGGCCGCCGGCATAGAAGAAGTCCTCCATCAGATAGGCATCGCCGCTCGGCCGCACGTTGGCGATCACGGGCACCTTGCGGCTGGCCGTCTCGAAATCGTCGAGGCCGATGTCCTGGCCGGCGCGGCGGGCCTGCGCGATCAGATGGATGATCGCATTGGTCGAGCAGCCCATCGCCATCGCGACGGCAATGGCATTCTCGAAGGCCTTGCGGGTCTGGATCACCTTCGGCGTCAGGTCCTCCCACACCATCTCGACGATGCGGCGGCCGCATTCAGAGGCCATGCGGATATGGTTGGCGTCCGCGGCCGGGATCGAGGAGGCGCCGGGCAGCGTCATGCCGATCGCCTCCGCAATCGCGGTCATGGTCGAGGCGGTACCCATGGTCATGCAGGTGCCGTAGCTGCGGGCGATGCCGGCCTCGATGTCGAGCCAGTCCTTGTCCGAGATCTTCCCGGCGCGACGCTCGTCCCAATATTTCCAGCCGTCCGAGCCGGAGCCGAGCGTCTTGCCTTTCCAGTTCCCGCGCAGCATCGGGCCGGCCGGCAGATAGATCGCCGGGATGTTCATGGAGGTCGCGCCCAGCAGCAGCGCCGGCGTGGTCTTGTCGCAGCCGCCCATCAGCACGACGCCGTCGACGGGGTGGCTGCGCAGCAATTCCTCGGCGTCCATGGCGAGCAGGTTGCGGTAGAGCATGGTGGTCGGCTTCAGCAGCGATTCCGACAGCGACAGCGCCGGCAGCTCCAGCGGCAGGCCGCCCGCCATCAGGATACCGCGTTTGACGTCGTCGACGCGCGACTTGAAATGCATGTGACAAGGCTGCGCGTCCGACCAGGTGTTGAGGATCGCGATGATCGGCCGGTCCTTCCACTCCTCCGGCGCGTAGCCCATCTGCATGGCCCGGGAGCGATGGCCGAACGAGCGCAGATCGTCGGGCGCGAACCAGCGCGCGCTGCGGAGCTGATCGGGCGTCTTTTTTTTACCGGTCATGTTATTCCTTGTCCGTGCGGAGGATTCGCCCTGCTCTTCTCACAGCCGATCCACCTCCGGCAAGGCGCTGGGCGGGCCGAAGGCAAATCTCTGCTATGCACTCAGGCGTGCCTATTCGCGGTGCAGCGCAATAAATCGGCAGCTCAAGCTGGAGGGTTCGAAGTGCTTGCCGGCAGACGAGAATCCGCGCAACACTTTCATATTGATGGCTTTGGGCTTTGATTGCGGTCGCTGGGACGTTCCCATCCGACCCCGGAGGATTTCAGATTGGCCAACATCCTGATCGTGGATGACGAACCGGCCGTCCAAACCACCATCCGGCTGTTGCTGGAACGCGCTGGTCATCACGTCACGGTCGCCGGCGATGGCCACAAGGGACTGGCCCTGTTCGAGGCCGGCCAGTTCGATTTGCTGTTTCTCGACATCTTCATGCCCGGCATGGACGGGCTGGAGACGATGCGTCACATTCGGGCCCTGGTCCCGGCCATTCCGATCGTCGTCATCTCCGGCCGTTCGATCACGCCCGATGTCTATGCGGAGCCGGACTTCCTGAAGATGGCGACCAAGCTCGGCGCGGTGGCCAGCCTGCAGAAGCCGTTCCGGCCCGACGCATTGCTTGCGACGGTCGACCATTGCCTGAAGACCGGCGAGCCGGAGGGGCCTGATGTCCGCTCCTGCCGCCGATGACAAGAACACGTCGACCGCCGCAGGCCAAAGATGGCGCGGCGGTACGGCAAGTCCGGCGAAACTCTCCATGAGCTTCGCAACGACGCTGGCGACGCGTCTGGCCATCGCGATGATCCTGCTGGTGGCGGTCACCGTGGCCGCGGTCGGTTGGCTCGGCTATCGCAACACCACAGTGGCGGTCATTCCGCGCGTCCTGGAACGGGTGGGAGTCCAGTCGCGCCTGGTCGCGACCAATCTCGAATCCTACGTTGCCGGCGTGCGCGGCGATCTGATCGGCTATCGCGCGGCCGCGGCGATCAATGGCCTGATCCGCGCTCACCTCGCCGGTGGAATTGACCCTGCTGACGGCGTCTCCGAGCAAACCTGGCGCGATCGCATCGCGGCGCGGCTCGCGGCCGAGATCGAGGCCAAGCCCCTCTACGCCCAGTTCAGGATCATCGGCGCCGCCAACGACCAACGCGAGCTGGTCCGGGTCGATCGCTCCGGACCCAACGGAACAGCCCGGATCGCCCCCGACGGCGAGCTGGAGCGCAAGGGCGACCGAACCTATTTCCAAGAGGCGATACGTCTTCGGCCCGGCGAGATCTACGTGTCCCCCGTCGATCTCGCCACCCGACATGGGGGAACGACGGCACCTCACGCCCCGACCCTGCGGGTCGCGATGCCGCTGTTCGCAGCCGACGACAAACCGTTCGGCATCATCGTCGCCAATATCGACATGCGTCCGGCTCTCGACCGGGTCCGCGCGACCATGACCTCGCGCGGGGAGATCTATGTCGTGGATTCGCGCGGCGACTATCTCGTCCATCCCGATCGCGCACGCGAATTCGGCGCCGTGCGTGACCGCCCCAACGACTGGCGCAAGGACTTTCCCTACTTTGCGACCCTGGCCGGCACGCTGGAAGGATCGACGCGGCTGATGACAGACCCATCGGGCCGGCCGAGCGGGGCCGCGATCGCGCCGACCCTGCTCGTGGGCAAGGAATGGGTCGCCATCATCGAGACGATTCCCGCGCCCGTGTTCGGCCTCGTACCGGCAGCGATCCAGAAGACGTCCCTGCTGGTCGGCCTCCTTGCCGTTCTCGCCGCGGCCTCGCTCGCTATGTTGCTGGCGCGCTCATTGACCCGCCCGATCGGGCGGCTGACCGAAGCGGTACAGGCCATCGGCAGCGGACGCCCGGCGGACATCCCCGTCGATGCCAGCGGCGAAACGGGCGTGCTGGCGCGGGCCTTTGCCCAGATGGTCGAGGAAACACGCGCGAAAACGGCCGCGCTCGAGCGCGAGATCGACGAGCATCGCCGCACCGAGGTCGCGCGAAGCCATCACGCGGCACGCGAGCGCCTGTTCAGCGCCGCGGTGGAATCGTCCGACGATGCGATCGTGATGCAGACACTCGATGCCGTCATCACCGGGTGGAATCCCGCCGCCGAGCGTCTTTACGGCTACACGGCGGAGGAGGCGATCGGCAAGCCAACCTCGATCATCGTCCCGCCCGATCGCCGCGCGCATGGCAAGGATTATCTGGGCCGGATTGCGCGGGGCGAGCCGGTCGAACGGTTCGAGACGGTGCGCCTGCGCAAGGACGGCGCGCCGGTCGAGATCTCGCTGAGCCTGTCGCCGATCAGGGGGCCGTCGGGCGAGATCATCGGCGCGTCGGGAAGCGCGCGCAGCCTGACCGAGGCGCGGCGCGCCGAGCGGGCGGTGCAGCACCAGCTCGAGGAGCGGCGCCAGATCTTCGAGACGTCGCAGGATCTGATTATGATCATGGACGCGCATGGTCACATCGCGCAGATCAGTCCGAGCAGCGAGATCATTCTCGGCTACCGGCCGGACGAGATGATCGGCCGCAGCGGTGCCGACTTCATTCATCCGAGTCATCTGGAACAGGCCCGCGCCGAGATGCGCGCGATGCGCAACGGCGAGCGCGTCAAGCTCGCCGACACCCGCTGCTTCCACAGGAACGGCCACGAGGTCTGGCTGTCCTGGCTCGGCAGCTGGTCCGAACAGGCGCATCGCTTCTTCTTCGTCGGACGCGACATGACCGAAGCGCGGCTCGCGCAGGAATCGCTGCGCGAGAGCGAACGGCTCGCCCGGAACATCGTCGAGACCTCGCTCGACGCCTTCGTCCAGACCGACGAGACCGCCCGCATCCTGAACTGGAATTCGCAGGCCGAGCAGCTGTTCGGCTGGCGCCGCGACGAGGTGCTCGGCAAGAGCACGATTGATCTCATCGTCGCCGAGAGCGAACGCGAGAGAGTGCGAGCTGGCCTGCGGCGTTTCCTAGAGAACGAGGACGGCAGCCTGCCGAACCGCCGCCGCGAGTTGATGTGCCGCCGGCGGGACGGCAAGGAATTCAGGGCGGAGCTCAGCGTCACCGCGCTGAAGCGCCGCGAGGGCCTGCTGTTCAACGTCTTCTACCGCGATCTCACCGACAAGATCGCCGCCGAGGAGCGCATCCGCCACGCCGATAAGATGGAGGCCGTCGGCCAGCTCACCGGCGGCGTGGCGCATGACTTCAACAACATTCTCACCGTCATCACCGGAACCATCGAGATCCTCGCGGAGGCGGTCGCCAAGGAGCCGCAGCTCGCGGCGATCACGAAGATGATCGACGAGGCCGCCGCGCGCGGCGCCGATCTGACCCAGCATCTGCTCGCCTTCGCGCGCAAGCAACCGCTGCAGCCCCGCGAGATCGACATCAACGGGCTGATCGTCGACACCTCGAAATTGTTGCGTCCGACGCTGGGCGAGCAGATCCAGATCGAATCGGTGTTCGAAGACGAGAATTGCGTCGGCGTCGTTGATCCCAACCAGCTCACCACCGCGATCCTCAATCTCGCGCTCAACGCCCGCGATGCCATGCCGGGCGGCGGCAAGCTGATCCTGGAGACGGGCGCCGCCTATCTCGACGAAGCCTACGCCGGAGCGAACGACGTGCCGCCGGGACACTACGTGCTGATCGCCGTGAGCGATACCGGCACCGGAATCCCAGCCAACATGCTACCCAGGGTGTTCGACCCCTTCTTCACCTCGAAGGGGCCGGGCAAGGGCACCGGGCTCGGGCTTTCGATGGTCTACGGCTTCATCAAGCAGTCCGCAGGTCACATCAAGATCTACAGCGAGGAAGGCCACGGCACGACGGTCAAGATGTATCTGCCGCCGGGCAAGACGCCGACGGCGGCCGGCGAGGGCGTGACGCCGGCGACGATCGAAGGCGGGCAGGAGACGATCCTCGTGGTGGAGGACGACCGGCTGGTGCGGGACTACGTGCTGGCGCAGCTGCATTCGCTGGGCTACGTCACCTTGCAGGCCGCCAACGCCGCCGAGGCGCTCGCGATCGTCGCCGCCGGAAAGCCGTTCGACCTGCTGTTCACCGACGTCATCATGCCCGGCAAGATGAACGGACGGCAGCTCGCGGATGAAGTGATGAAGACGCGGCCGGATCTCAAGGTGGTCTACACGTCGGGCTATACCGAGAACGCGATCATCCATCACGGCCGCCTGGATTAGGGCGTTCTGCTGCTGGCAAAGCCCTATCGCAAATCGGACCTGGCGCGGATCATCCGCAAGGCGCTGAGCGGTGAGACCCCGTAGCCCGGATGAGCGAAGCGACATCCGGGACTCTGCGCCGGCACTCCCGGGTATCGCTTCGCTCACCCGGGCTACGGTATCTCGCGTAAAACTACGACGCCCGCTGTGCCGCGGTCATCACGATGCGGATCAGATCGGCGGCGTTGCGTGCACCGAGCTTCTTCATGATGTTGGCGCGGTGGTCCTCGATCGTGCGCGGGCTGATGCCGAGCGTGCGGCCGGCCTCCTTGTTGGAAGCACCCGAGGCGAACTGCTCGAGCACCTCGCGCTCCCTGCGCGTCAACGGCTCGCGGCCGGGGAAATGCAGCGAGCTGAATTTCGGCGATGCGTTCTCCGCCTGCCTGCGGGCATAGGCGCCGATCGCCTCGTCGAGCCGGGCGACGATCTCGCTGCCGCGGAACGGCTTCTCGATGAAGTCGAGCGCGCCGCTCTTGATCGCGCCCACCGCCATCGCGATGTCGCCCTGTCCGGAGATCATGAAGATCGGCGCCGGATAATCCTCGCCTTGCAGTTCCTTCAGAATGTCGAGGCCCGACTTCCCGGGAATGTGCACGTCGAGCAGGATGGCGGCCGGTGTTCGGCTTCGCGCGACCGAGAGCAGTGCCGCACCGTCCGCAAAACAGATCACCTCATAGCCGGCCGCCTTCAACACCATCGACAAGGTGTCGCGAACGGCAGGGTCGTCGTCGACCACGAAGATTTCACCGCGAGAGCTTTGTTCGGCCATGTGCCACATCCGGTTGGCATGAAGGACTCGCGTCCGCACCACTCGTTATGGCGCTCGGCGCGGATTCGGCCCACCCGCATTTGTACGGGACATGGCCATAACGCACAAGTAGCGGCATCGCGCCTAATTGAAGGGGACGGAGAATATCCATGCTGAATATTGGCCGACACGCCGCTTCCCGTCGCAACGCCCGAAATCGCGAGCCGTGAGCTGATTGCGGCGAACCTTCGTTCGCCGGTCGCACAGATCGGGACCAGCATGCGCCGGATCGCCGCAGCCATGTATCAAGAACACGGCGACGATCCGGAAGGTTCCGCGGACGTGGTCCTGCTCGACGACGTGACGCCCCGTTATGCCAGCGCGAGCGCGGCCCTCAACGCCAGCCGGGCCAGCCTCGGCCACACCGTGGAATGCATGTCGGAATCCGGCAACGCGGCGGACGACCGCGTGTGATCGCATGGCAGCTCCGCAAGTCCCAAAGCGCGACGAGACTCGGATGAAATCCTCATCGCGCTCCAGGCTGTCCGTGACGCATGATCTTTCCGGAAGCCCGCTTCGCGCTCTTCCGGATCATGCCTCAGGCACGGTGCCGTTCCACGATCGCATCGCTGGCGACACCACCCCAGGTGTGGATCGCGGGCAGTCCCATCGCGGCCTTGCCGAGATTGGCGAGGCTGATGCGCAGAGCCGCGAGATCCAGCGGCTTCGGCAGGCTCTGGAGCTCGATCCCGACGGAGCGGGCGAAGCTGCGGGCGGCGCTGCGGCGCTTGCCGTCCATGCCGCTGACGACGATCACGGCACCGGCGAATTTCGCCTTCGCCATCTCGCGCAGCACGTCGATGCCGTCGCCGTCCTCCAGCACGAGATCGAGCGTCACGCAGTCGAAGCGCGCGGCCCGAAGCTTCTCGATCGCGTCCGCCACGGATGGCGCCACGGTGACCTCGTGGCCGGCCTGCTTGGCGGCGACCGTGATCAGGCTGCGCTGGGTGGCGTCGTCGTCGACCACCAGGAGCTGAAGCGCACGCCGCTCGGCGACGTCGGGCAGGTTTGACGGGATGGGGGAAAGAGAACTTCTGGGCATTGCCGTATCCTGCGATTGAGACCGTCAATGGATACACGGCTCGCGCTTAGGCGACGTAAAACTGCTGCGGCCAATTGACTCGGATATGTTCAGCAAATGTGAAGCAAAGTGCCGGAAACCGCGGCGACCGAGACGGCCAGATCAGGCCGCGGCGTCGTGGCCGCCGGCCGCACCGCGCTTCTTCCTGTTCTTGCCGCGCAGGAACTGGATGTCCATCTCGGCACCGTTGACGCGGACCAGCTCGCAGCGGCGGTAGGCGAGGCCCGTCGACGACAGCAGCAAGAAGAACTCCTTCAGGTTCAAACCCTGGATCGAACCCTCCACCGTGAGGATGGCGTCGGTGTCGGAGATCGCGTTGAGCTTGCAGTCGCGCCGCCAAGTGCCGTCGATGGCCATGATGCAGACATCATAACCGCGGCTGAAGGTCACGCGCTCCGCACCCTTGCCATCCTCGGCCATGTCTATCGTCCTGCCATGACCGCGACGCGCGGCGACGCGCCGGCGAGAACCGGCTTGGCGGCGGCCGCACGCGGGTCGTTCGGCTTGTAGAGGCCTCGCCGCTCCGGAATCGGCCTGAACGTATCGGTCAGGCCAACCACGGTTTCCGCCGCGCCGAGCACCAGGAAGCCGTCGGGCTCGATCTGGCGGGCCAGGCGGTTGAAGATGTTGATCTTGGTGTCCTGGTCGAAATAGATCAGCACGTTGCGACAGAAGATGACGTCGAAGGTGCCGAGCTGGGCGAAATCGTGCAGCAGGTTGAGCTGGCGGTGCTGAATCATCGCCCGCAATTCGGGATTGATCTGCCAGGTCTCGCCGGTCTGCTTGAAGTATTTCACCAGCATCTGGATCGGCAGGCCGCGCTGCACCTCGAACTGGCTGTAGACGCCGGCCTTGGCCTTCTCCAACACCTCCTGCGACAGATCGGTGGCGATGATCTCGATGCGCCAGCCGGTGAGCGCCGCGCCCATCTCCTTCAGGCACATGGCCAGCGAATAGGGCTCCTGGCCGGTCGAGCCGGCGGCACACCAGATGCGCACGCTGCGTTTGCCCGCGCGCGCCTTGATGACCTCCGGCATGATGTGGTCGCGGAAATGATCGAACGGGACCTTGTCGCGGAAGAAGAAAGTCTCGTTGGTGGTCATGGCTTCGACCACGTCGGTGATCAGCTGGCGCGAGCCGCCTTGCAGCTTCTGCACCAGCTCGGCGATGCCGGAGAGCCCCGCCTTGCGGGCGAGCGGCAGCAGGCGGCTTTCGATCAGATATTGCTTGTCTGCGGACAGGTCGAGACCAGAATTATCCTTCAGGAACTTACGCAGATACTCATACTCGGTCGGGGTCACGGATGGCCTCTCGAATCTGTACTGAAAAACTCCGGCCCGAATACGTCAGGCCGGACACACTCAGACCATGGCTTGTCCGACCGGGATCAAACCAACTTCAGCGAACTTGTCGGCGATGATGTCTTTGTCGAAGGGCTTCATGATGTACTCGTTGGCGCCGCCGCTGAGCGCCTGAGCGATATGAGCCACGTTGTTCTCGGTGGTGCAGAACACCACCTTGGGCTGGTCCCCACCGGGCAGGCGGCGCATGTGACCCATGAACTCGAAGCCGTCCATGACCGGCATGTTCCAGTCGAGCAGCACCGCGTCGGGCAGCTGTCGCTGGCAGATCTCGAGCGCCTTCGAGCCATCCTCGGCCTCGGTAACCTCGAACTCCAGGCCTTCCAGGATGCGGCGCGCGATCTTGCGCACCACGCTGGAATCATCGACCACCAAACACGTCTTCATTTTGGTTCTCCGGGTTCGATGTTTCGTCGGCTCACGCGGCCATT
>JAEYTQ010000321.1 GCA_023433965.1 Pseudomonadota bacterium
GTTCCCGGCGGTCCCGCCAATCCGCTGGGCGCGCGGGGCATCTATCTCTATGCCGGCAACAAGGACACGCTCTACCGCATCCACGGCACCAACCAGCCCGAATATATCGGCCAGGCGATCTCGTCGGGCTGCATCCGGATGCGCAACGAGGACGTCATCGATCTCTACGACCGGGTGAAGCTCAATTCGATGGTCGTGGTGCTACCGCCGGGCCAGAGCGCGCAGGCCGAAGCGGGCGGGCGCTGGCGCGGATAGGGGCTACGCCCGTCATCCGAGTTTGATGCGCCTACTCCGGCCGAGCAATCCGCCATTGCAGCGTCGTGGCATTGCCGTTGGCATCGCCGGGCGCCTTGTCGGCGGGCGAGGTGTAGAGCGGGCGATAGCGGTACGCCCACATCTTGGTGCCGTCGTCGCGGTTGATCACGGTGAAGTCCCCGACAGCCCTGGCATCGGCCATCGCTGCCAGCGGAACCCAGCTCTCGGTGCACTTGCCGTTGCAGTTCGACGTTTTGCCGGTGGTGTCGCGCTCGTAATAGTAGAGCGTCATGCCCTTGAGATCGACGAGCTTGGGCCCGTGCTTGGTCAGGATCACCTTCGCCGGAGCGGTTGGCGCCTCGACCTTCGGCGGAGGCGGATCGCCGCCGCCATGGCCACCTGCGACCGCGCGAACGGTCGAGAGCGCGATGGCCCCGGCCACAATGAGAAACCTGAACATTCCGAAACTCCGCCCCGCAAAGTTAATCGCGCGTTAAGCGCCCAATGCGACCGACGTTAGCAGCCGAAGGTTAGTTCCTGGTTTCGGGCGCTGCGAAATTGTAGGCATGGTCCGTGATCAGGCCTGCGCATCACGCAGCGGGGCACGGCTGAGCTCGTTGCCGGCGGCAATGGCCTTGCGCAGCAGCCGCATCAGCTCCTCGCCTTCCTTCGCGCTCAGGCCGCGCAGCATGATGCGCTGGGCGGATTCGACCGCCGGCGTGATCTTGCGCAGCGTGCGCCGGCCTTCGTCGGTGATCTCGAGCTCGCGGGCGCGGCGGTCACGGCTGGAGGGGCGGCGCTCCGCAAGGCCCTTCTGGACGAGGCGGTCGATCACGCCGGTGATGGTGGTGCGGTCATAGGCGATCAAGCCCGCGAGCGTCACCTGGTCCAGCCCCGGATTGGCCTTGATGGTCGCGAGCGCAGCGTATTGCACCGGAGTGAGATCGAAGCCGGCGTCTTCGACCTCGGCCAGGAATACCGCGACCGCGATCTGCTGGAAGCGGCGCGCCAGATGCCCGGGCATGTCGTTGTTGTCTTTCACCGAATCCTCCGGAAGTCGCAGCGGGCGAGGGATCGTTGACAAGCATACTGATCATCAGCATACTGAGCAATATCAAAAACAGCAGCGTTTCCGGGAGAGGTGCTCATGCAATTCCATCTCAATGGATTTCAGCCGGGCGATCCCGAGATCGCCGATCCCGCCGAACGCGTTCAGCCCTCGGGAGCGGCGGGCGCCGTGCCCGACGAGGTCGATGTTCTCATCGTCGGCTGCGGGCCTGCCGGGCTGACGCTCGCCGCTCAGCTTGCGCAATTCTCCGATATCAAGACCTGCATCGTTGAGCAGAAGCCGGGCCGGCTGCTGGTCGGCCAGGCCGACGGCATCGCCTGCCGCACCATGGAGATGTTCCACGCCTATGGCTTCAGCGAGCGCGTGCTGAAGGAAGCCTATTGGGTCAACGAAACGACGTTCTGGAAGCCGGATAACGAAGCGCCGGAGACGATCACCCGCAGTGGCCGGGTCCAGGATGTCGAGGACGGGTTGTCGGAATTCCCGCACGTCATCCTGAACCAGGCCCGCGTCCACGACTGCTTTCTCGACGTCATGCGCAGGTCGCCGGCGAAGCTCGAGCCGTACTACAGCCGACGCCTGCTCGATCTGAATGTCGATCCGGCCGCCGACGCCGCCGCTCATGCCGTGACCGTGCGCCTCGAACGCGTCGATGCCGGGAACGAGGGCAAGGTCGAGACGATCAGGGCGCGCTACGTCGTCGGCTGCGACGGCGCACGCAGTACGGTGCGCAAGGCGATCGGACGCGAGCTGCATGGCGATTCCGCCAACCACGCCTGGGGCGTCATGGACGTGCTGGCGGTGACTGATTTTCCCGACATCCGCTTCAAGTCGCTGGTCCAGTCGGCCGCGGACGGCAGCTTGCTGATCATTCCGCGTGAAGGCGGCTACATGGTCCGTATCTATGTCGAGCTAGCAAAGCTCGACGTCGGCGAGCGCGTTGCGAATCGCAACATCACGGTCGAGGACGTGATCGCCAAGGCGCAGCGGATCTTGAATCCGCATACGCTGGAAGTGAAGGAGATCGCCTGGTGGTCGGTCTACGAGATCGGCCAGCGCCTCACCGACAAGTTCGACGACGTGCCGGAGACCGAGATCGAAACGCGCCTGCCGCGCGTCTTCATCGCCGGTGATGCCTGCCATACGCACAGCCCGAAGGCCGGGCAGGGCATGAACGTCTCGATGCAGGATGCCTTCAATCTCGGCTGGAAGCTCGCCGCTGTGCTGCGCAAGCAGTCTGCGCCGAGCCTGCTGCATTCCTACTCGGCCGAGCGTCAGGCGGTCGCGAAAGAGCTGATCGATTTCGATCGCGAATGGGCGGGAATTCTCGCCTCCGCCGCCAAGGCCGGCGGAAGCGACGCTGCGAAGACGCAGGACTATTTCGTCAGGCACGGCCGCTACACCGCCGGCACCGCAACGCATTACAGGACATCGGTGCTCACCGGCGCGGCGTCGCATCAGCACCTCGCGCAAGGCCTCTTCATCGGTAAGCGCTTTCATTCGGCGCCAGTGATCCGGCTGGCGGACGCCAAGCCGGTCCACCTCGGCCACGCTGCGCAGGCCGATGGCCGTTTCCGCATCTACGCCTTTTCGCCTGCGGAAGATCCAGCGGTTGCCGGCTCGGCCATCCGCGCGCTGTGCAGCTTCCTTGCTGACGCCCGAGGGTCACCGGTGAGGCGATATACGCCTGTTGGCGCAGACATCGACAGCGTGATCGATCTGCGCGCCGTCTTCCAGCAGGATCATCGCGAGCTTGCCGTCGCGGCGATGCCGCCGCTGCTGCTCCCGCGCAAGGGCCGCTATGGCCTGATCGACTACGAAAAGATGTTCTGTCCGGACCTCAAGGGCGGCCAGGACGTTTTCACAATGCGCGGCATCGATCGGAATGCCGGCTGCATGGTGGTGGTACGGCCGGATCAGTATGTCGCGCAGGTGCTGCGGCTCGACGACCATGCCGGGCTTGCCTCCTACTTCGACGGCTTCATGCAGAAGGTCGACTGACGTCTCTGGCGTCTTGACGCGACGTGCCATGGCGGTGCCGCCGGTGGCACCCTTCGCCGCCGCCAAAACCGCTATCGTTTTCCCACGAAAGCCTAGCCTCGTGCGGGACATCTGTTTTGGCACGGGCGCGAGTTCCGTGCCCGTACAATTTATGAAAGTTCTTCGCGGGCAGATTTCATCGATCGTAACATGTGTACCCAAAGCTGTAAGCGTCCACTCGGGGCAGCGGGGCACCGGAGGATGACGATGAGACAGAGCCAAGCGGAGACGCGCCGTCAGCAAAGTGTCGCAAAGCGGTCGATGACCAAGGAGGCCAAGCAGCTGGCCGGCCTGATTGCCGGACTGCACGAATCCCTCGAAGCGATCCGTAAGGAACGGGCGAGCACAAAGCTCACCGGCGCCGAGATGGGGATCCTCGACGAGCGTCGCAACAATTTGCTGCTGACCATTGCAGCCCTCGACGACCGCCTCTCGGCGGTGCAGGGCCTGATCAATCTCGGCCGCCCCCATATCATCCGCGTGCATTGAAGCCCATGAGACCAGGATGAATCGTCCCGCGTTCAGGCCGTTGCCTGCGCCTCGGCGCCTGCGGATGGCATCAAATTGCCACGCTCCCGGCGAATTGCCGCCAAAGCCCGCTGCCACGAGGAGGCCGGGTGCAGGGCGACGCAAGGGGACGCGAATTGGCCTACAAGATGGTCGCAGAACGCGACAACGAGAAATACAGCTTCGCCCGCGAGAGCCGGCTGCTCATCGTGGCGAAGGCGAAAGTGTGGGCGAGCGAGGGATGGCGGGTGGTCATCACCGACCAGGACGGCAAGGCCTACGCGCCGCCCGAATTCGATCAGCTGTCGGCGGCGTGAACCGCAAGGAGGGCGCGCGGGCGGTACTCGGTCGCGTCGTTTCGAGCGGAGCGCGACCAGATTGGTCCCGCTCCGCGCCTGCGGCGATCAACGCATTGTGGTCTCCGAGAACAGGTTGATAATCACGACCCCGGATACGATCAGTGCGATGCCGACGAAGGCCGCGGCGTCCAGGATCTGGCGGAACAGGACGAAAGAGACGGTGGCGGTCAGGATGATGCCGACCCCACCCCAGATTGCGTAGGCGATGCTTAAAGGGATAACCCGAATCGCCACCGAGAGCGCGTAGAACGAGGCGACGTAGAACAGCACCATCGCCAGCGTCGGCAGGGGACGGGTGAATTGCGCCGACTGCTGCAGGAACGCCGACGCGGTGACCTCGAACACGATGGCGAGGGCGAGAGCCGCGTAGGCATTGAATGCGGAGGTCATGAGCAGACTGTGCCCGGGCGTACGGTGACTAACGTCGACGGGCAATATCACGTGGGAATGACGAGTCCGCGACAGGACGCAGCGCTTGCGCCGCGGCAGGTTTGACTCTACGGACCTCCCTCATGCTCGTCATCTCCATACAAAGCCAGGTGGTCCACGGCCATGTCGGCAACAGCGCGGCAGCCTATGCCATGCAGGCGGAGGGCGTGAACGTTGCGGCGGTACCGACGACGCTGCTGTCCAATCATCCGCGCTATCCGAGCCTGCGCGGGCGGGTGCTGGAGAGCGAGCTCGTCGCCGATCTCCTCGAGGGCGTCGAGGAGCGCGGCCTCATCGAGCAGGCCGCGGTGCTCGTCACCGGCTATCTGGGCTCGCCCAGCAATGCCGTCGTGATCGCCGATTTCGTCGAGCGGGCGTGCGCGCGAAATGCCAAGCTCCTCTATCTCTGCGATCCCGTGATCGGCGACGATGGCCGCGTCTACGTCGCGGACGGCATTCTGGACGTGGTCCGGCACAGGCTGCTGCCGGCGGCGAACCTCACGACGCCGAACCAGTTCGAGCTCGAGCTGCTTTCGGGAGTCACGATCGCCGATGCCGAGGGCCTGCGCGCGGCGTGTGCGGTGCTGGCAACGGCGGGGCGCATCGATGTCGTCGCCACCGGCTGCACTCTCGCCGACACGGCGGCCGGGCAGGTGGAGACAATCCTGTGTGCCGGCGGGCGATTGTCGCGCTTCGCGACGCCGCGCCTGCCGATCCGCCCCCACGGCACCGGCGATCTCCTCACCGGACTGATCGCGGCCCATCTGGCCAACGGCGAGACGCGGGTGTCGGCCGTACGGCTTGCGGTCGACACGATCTTCGCGGTGCTGGCGCGCACGCAGCAGGCCGGCTCGGCCGAAATGCGGCTCGTACCGTTGCCGACGGTGGAACGCAAGCCGTAACCGTCAGGTTGCGGGCTTTCAGGTTGCGGGCTTGGCGGCGGACTGCGCCGACTTCTGCGGCTCGGCCGGACTCTTCTGATCGCGGGCGGCGTGCGCCTTGGGCAGCTTGCTGCTGGCAACGGGGCGCGGCTTCTTCGGCTTGGCGATGGCGGCTTCCTTGCGGTCGCTCGCAACGCCGCGACGCGAAATGTATTCCGCTCCGTCGATCGGGCCGACATGCGGGGGATCGCGCCCGAGATAGGGACGGCCGATGCCGTACGCCTTGCCATTGGCGTCGACCCATTTCCACAGCCGTTCGGTCGAGACCCAGCGCTGCGCGCGGTTGTTGCCCTGGGTGCTGACGATGTCCGCGGCCATGCCGTGGCCGTAGCCGCCACGGGTGCTGCCGCCATGATAGGATCGGTTGGAGGCGGCCTTCAGACCACTGGCGATCGACTGACGGTAGTCGTCGCGGAACGCGCTGGTGATGCCCGGCGACAGGCCGGCGGCTTCGGCCGCGAGCATCATGCGGAAGAGCTTCAGCTTGAAGCTCTTGTCCATGCCGCCGATGACGTAGTCCATCATCGGCATGCCGACGCGCTCGGCCGCCTTCGGATCCTTCCAGGTGAAGTCCTGATCGACCAGTTTGGTGAAGCTGCGCATCACCGTGACAGTCTTGCCCTTGCGCTTGATGGTGACGGCGCGCCGCTCCTGAACCTTCATCGTGTCTTCCTTGGCGGTGCGCTGATAGAGCGCCCAGAGGTAGCGGTCGACACAGGCCTCCATGACGAAGCATTCGTCGAGCACGGCCACGGTGTCGGCAGGCGGAGATGCCTTGCTCGCCGGCACGAGGGGGCCGCTCGCGATCGCCGCGGGGGACAGGGCGTCCGTGGTCACGATCTCGGTGGGATCGGCAGATGCGAGCCTGACGGGCTCCGGCGTCGCGGCCGGCGCGGCAGCCTCGCGGACAGCAGCCTCGCTCACGACGGCCTCGCTGACAGCAGTCTCGCTGACAATGGACTCCGGTTCAGGCGACATCAGCGGCACGGGCGCCGTTTCTGTCGGCAGGACCAGCAGCGGGTCGGCCGAAGCAAGCTGGATCGTGGAGGCGGGCTCCTCGGGCGTTACCGGAGCTGCCGGAGCAGGCGCCGCAGCGATGGCAGCGGCGATGTCGGCGGTCAGCGCGATGCCGTCTTCGATGGTTGCAGCGCGCGGCACGTCGGCGAGATCGAGGCGGCTGAGATCCTTGGCGCGCGAGACGGCAGCCGCGTTGGCGCCGCTGTTCTCGATCAGGGCCGGGGCATGGGCTGACAGCGACAATGCCAGCCAGCCGGCGAGAACGGCACAAGGACACGATACCGCCACCAGAAGAGACCGCCGATCGTTCATGATCCCTGCCTCCAGACGCATTGTTCGAACCATCTCGTTCGAACAGTGATGATGCAAACAGTGTTGGCAAAAACAGTCTTGCACGGAAAGGCACGCAGCACGTCGATTGTTCGGGTGACGGTGTGGCGGCGCAATGGCGCAATCGGCGAGTGCGGGCTTTTCGGCGCAAGGTGTTGCCGAGGTGCAACGCGGGTTCCATATGGCTTTATGGCAACCTTGCTGCCTAGCCCGGTGCGTTGGAGGCGCCATGACGCATCCCACGCTTCGTCCCATGGACGCCTTCGACCCCACTGAGCCAGCCATCCTGCACGATCGTCTTTCGGACACGATCATCACCTGGACCGCCGATCAGGCCGAGGACTACCGCCGTGCCAGCCGGCCCCGGGGCGATGGAACCGTGGCATGGAAGACTTATCTCTTCGATGGTTGGGGCAACGTGCTCGGAGGCTGAGCCCAAGCCGCGAGCGCCTTGTCGGGACTTCGCTGATTCGTCCAAGGCCTTGCAGGCGCTAGGCATATCGTCATGCAGCGCGAGCCATGTTGCAATGCATCAATGCATGTCGCATTGCAGCAAAACGGGCTTAGATATGCTCCGACACTCAGCTTTGGAGCACCACCAATGAACAAGAACACTTTGTCGATCGCCGCCGCCGTTCTGGCGATCGCGGGCAGCACCGCGGCCGTCGCCGCCGAGCTGCCGACTTACGAGGCCAACGGATTTCCGGTCTCGCCGCTGCAGGTCCGCGTGCTCGGCGCAGCCCATGTCGAGCAGCAGGTCGCAACGCCCGCCACGGTCGCCTCGGTCCACCAGGCGAAGGTGCTGAGTCCCCGCAAGGTGAAGACCGCGGACGTCACCCCGGGCGCGGCCCGCTGAGCAGGCACCTCTGAAGGCGGGCAGGCGCGGATCCCCCGCATCTAAAGCTCGCGCGTCCCTCGCCAAAGGCTTGTGGGCGAGCGGCCATGGAGCTCGGCGCGGTCGCGACAATCCATGGGAGCGCGTCACACGCGGAGACGTCATTGCTTGCGCGTGACAGCCCTGCGGGCGCGTGGGTTGAGCGGCTCGGCGCGCCGACTTATCGGTTGAGCCATGGATCAGCGGGCGAGCGGCGCCGACGCTCAGAAGAAGGATGCCGCGCCGGCGCTGCTCGGCGTGGTCTGCGGGCTTGCCGCGGCGCTGTTCTGGGCGCTCGGCTTCGCCGCGACGCGGCACGGCCTCAAGGCGGGCTTCACGCCGGTCGATCTCCTGGTGCATCGCTACGTCTGGTCGGGGATCGCGTTCCTGCCCCTCGTGCTGCGCGCCGGAATCTCCGATCTCTGCGGCATCGGGTGGGGCAGGGGGCTCGTGCTGATGGTGCTCGGCGGTCCCGTGATGTCGCTGATCTCCTACAGCGGCTTCCTGTTCGTCCCGCTCGGCCATGGCAGCGTGATCCAGCCCTCTTGCGCGACGCTCGGCGGCCTCCTGCTCGCCGCGGTCGTGCTGAAGGAGCGGATCTCCGCCTCGCGCCTGACCGGCGCGCTCGTCATCGTCGGAGGCCTCGGCGTGATCGGGACGGAATCGATCGGCCATATCGGGGCCGACGGCATCCAGGGCGATCTGATCTTCGTGCTGGCCGGATTCATGTTCGCCGGCTTCGGCGCGATGCTGCGCCGCTGGCGCGTCTCGGCCGTGCCGGCTGCGCTGGTGATCAACGTGCTGTCGCTGCTGCTGGTGCCGGTCTACGTCGCCACCGTCGGCCTCGCCCATATCGCGGCGATCGGCGTGACCGAGAACGCAATCCAGGCGCTGGCGCAGGGCGTGCTTGCCGGCCCCGCCGCGCTCTATCTCTATGCCGTCTCGGTGCAGCGTCTCGGCGTTGCCCGCGCCGCGGTGTTTCCAGCCTGCGTCCCGGCGCTGACGCTGCTCACCGGCTGGCTGCTGCTCGGCGAACCGCCGACGATGCTGCAGACGGCAGGCCTCGTGACGGTGCTGTGCGGGTTCTACCTGGCGCAGCGGCAGAGCTAGAACGTTCTTCAGTTGCGATAAACGAGAAGGCCGCCCGAGGGCGGCCATTGAAGTCTCAAACGGCGATGCAATCAAACGCGTTGTTCAAAAAAGCCAGCCCCGGGTTGATACAATAGCTGCGAGCTAAAACGCCGTCCCGGCGGGAGGAAGCTTACACCGTTGTCGCGCCGGGAAAAATGAAATTCTATGTTCCGGGA
>JAEYTQ010000363.1 GCA_023433965.1 Pseudomonadota bacterium
GGCTATGGCTTCACGCGCAGCCGCAATGGTGCGACGCAGATGCACGCTGCTAATTGCATTCCGGCAGTGACCGGTGCCTGGCAATATGAAGGCGGCGGCGCCTTCTTCAACAATTTCGCGCTGTGGCATTTCAACGAATCCATCATCGAAGGCCACGATGCGATCGACAAGACCACCCGCGCGCTCGACCAATCGCAGATCGGCCGCATCCTCACCGGCGATCCAGGAGCCCTGCAGGGCAAGGGACCGGTCAAGGCCATGCTGATCCAGAACACCAACCCCATGACGGTGGCGCCGGAGCAGGCGCTGGTCCGGCAGGGCTTTGCGCGCGAGGACCTGTTTGTCGCGGTGCACGAGCAATTCATGACCGAGACGGCGCAGATGGCCGACATCGTGCTGCCGGCCACCATGTTCATGGAGCATGACGACCTCTATTACGGCGGCGGCCACCAGCATATCTCGGTGGGGCCGAAGCTGATCGACCCGCCCGGCGAATGCCGCTCCAACCACGAGGTCTTGCAGGCGCTGGCGCCGCGGCTCGGCGCCAGGCATCCGGGTTTCGAGATGACGCCCCGCGAATTGATCGACGCGACGCTCAAGCTGAGCCATCACGGCGACATCGCCGGCCTTGAAGCCGATCTCTGGCGCGACCTGCAGCCGGATTTTCGCACCTCGCATTATCTCGACGGCTTTGCCCATGCCGACGGCAAATTCCATTTCAAAGCTGATTGGGCGCATCCGCCGTTCGGCCAGACGATGGGCGATTTCGACAAGATGCCTGCGCTGCCGGACCATTGGGCGGTGATCGAGCACATCGACCAGGCCCATCCGTTCCGGCTTGCGACCAGCCCCTCGCGCAGCTTCCTCAACACCACGTTCAACGAAACGCCGTCATCGCAGGCGCGTGAGGGCAAGGCGAGCGTGATGATCCATCCACTGGATGCAGCCGCGCTCGACATCGGCGATGGCGATGCCGTGACGCTCGGCAACGGTCGCGGCGAGACCACGCTGATCGCGACGCTGTTCGATGGTGTGCGGCGCGGCGTGCTGATCGCCGAATCCGTTCATCCGAACAAGAACCATATCGGCGGCCGTGGCATCAACATGCTGACCGGAGCGGACACCATCGCGCCGATCGGTGGCGCTGCCTTCCACGACAACAAGGTCTGGATCAAGAAAGCGGCCGCGGTTTGAGGCGCGCTCGCGCTTCGATCGCGCTCCATATTGCGTCGAGGCGCTAAAGCGAGAGGCTTGCTGCAGATTGCCCTTGCACCTCCTGCCCGAGCTGCCGCAAATGGCCGCAAACGGAGCCAGGGAAGCGAGCGTGCCATGAGCGACACCACAGCAATCATCACCGAAAAGCGCGGGCAGGCGTTCTGGATTACCATCAACCGGCCGGAGAAACGCAACGCGCTGAATGGCGACGTCATCGCCGGCATCACCAGGGGCTATCGCGACGCGCATGAGGACAAGGACGTTCGCGTCATCGTGCTGACCGGCGCGGGCGACAAGGCATTCTGCGCCGGCGCGGATCTGCAGAATTCCGGTGCGGCCTTTGCGATGGATCATTCCAAGCCGAATGTGGATTATGCCGACCTGCTGCGCCTGTCGCAGAACGCCACCAAGCCGGCGATTGCACGTGTCGGCGGTGTCTGCATGGCCGGCGGCATGGGCCTGTTGTGCATGACCGACATGGCGGTGGCGGCTGATCACGTCGTCTTCGGCCTTCCGGAGGTCAAGGTCGGCGTGTTCCCGATGCAGGTGCTGAGCCTGCTCCAGCGCATCGCGCCGCCGCGGCTCGTCAACGAATGGGCGCTCACGGGCGAACCGTTCGACGCCAGGGCCGCGCAGGCCGCGGGCCTCCTCAACTACGTCGTGCCCGCCGCCGAGCTCGATGCCAAGGTCGACTGGCTGGTCGGCCGCATCGTCGACAAGTCCCCGACCGCGATCCGCCGCGGCAAATACGCGATGCGCGCGATCGCCGCGATGTCGTTCGACGAGAGCATCGCCTACACCGAAAGCCAGATCGCGCTGCTTGCGATGACCGAGGACGCCAAGGAAGGCCTGAAGGCGTTCAGCGAGAAGCGCAAGCCGGTCTGGACGGGAAGGTAGGGGCTCACAGTCGCGCTATCAAACTCGTCATCCTGAGGTGCGAGCGGCGCGATGCGTTTAGCATTGCGCCGGGAGCCTCAACGGATGCACGGCCGTGATGCAGCAGGGCCGTCGCCTTTCGAGGGCCGCTGAAGAAGCGGCCACCTCAGGGTGACGTTGATGGTGCAACGCTACGAGGCCGGATTGGCATTTCACCCCGCGTTCGCCTTCAGACCCGCGGCTTGAATTCCGGCCACCGCGCAGGCCTCGTCATTGTAGGACGTATCGCCTGAGACGCCGACCGCGCCGAGCAGCGTCGTGCCGTCCATGATCACCACGCCGCCGGGCACCGGCACGAGCGCGCCCTTCGCAATCGTGTTCACGGCATCGACGAAATACGCCTGCTCCTGGGCGCGCTGGAACAGCGCCCGCGAGCCCATGCCCATGGCGAG
>JAEYTQ010000404.1 GCA_023433965.1 Pseudomonadota bacterium
GATCTGGCCCGCGCTCCGCGAGCAAGGCGACCACGCTCTCGGCACCGACACCCTCGTGGGCCAGCCAGTGCGCGGCCGCACTGCTGCGGCGCGCCAGTTCGCGATAGCTCAGGGAGGTGCGACCATCCGACACCGCAATGGCGTTCGGCCTTGTCCTTGCTTGGCGGTCGAAGCGTTCGCTGAAATTGCCGCGCGTGGTGAAATCGGCCGGCACGCCCCGGCCTTTCGCCAGCAGTTGCCTGCGCTCGGCCTCGGTCAGGAGCGGCAGGCGCGAGATGCGCTGCTCCGGATTGGCGATGACGGACGTGAGCAGCGTCTTGAACTGGGCGGCCATGCCTTCGATCGTCGCGGCGTCGAACAGATCGGTGGCATATTCGAAGAATCCGGTGAAGCGGCCGTCCGCCTCGACCAGTTCGAGTGTGATGTCGAAGCGCGCCACCCCAGGATCGACCTCCAGCCGCCGCGTCGATAGAGCGGGAAAGCGTGCCGCTTCGACCGAGGCGTTCTGGAGGATGAACATGATCCGGAACAGCGGATTGCCGTCGCTGCGGCGCGCGATCTGCAATGCGCGCAGCACCTCCTCGATCGGGAGGTCCTGGTTGCGGTAAGCGTCGAGCGTGACCTGCCGCACGCGCCGCAACATCTCGCCGAAGCTCGGATCGCCGCCGAAATCGTTGCGCAAAATCAGAGTGTTGGCGAACAGCCCGATCAGGCGCTCGCTCTCGATCTGGTTGCGATTGGCGATCAGCGAACCGGTGGCCACGTCCTCATGCCCGGTGTGCCGGAACAACAGGCTCTGGAAAGCGGCGAGCAGCGTCATGAACGGTGTGACGCCCTGATCCCGGCTCAGCGCGCGCAGCGCGCTAGACAGCGTCTTGGAGAGTGCGAGATCGTGGCGTGCGCCGTGCCCGCTCCAGACCTCCGGCCTCGGCCTGTCGGTCCGAAGCGGCAGCATGGTGAGGCCCTCGAGCTGCGTCCGCCAATAGTCGAGCTGTTCGCTCGCCGCCGGCGTCTGCGCCCAGCTCGGCTGCCAGAGCGCGAAGTCGCGATATTGGAAGGCGGGCGGAGGCAGGGCGGCCCGGAGCTTCCTGCGCGCCGCGGCATAATGGACGGCGAGCTCCTCCCAGAACAGCCGCTGCGACCAGCCGTCGGTGGCGAGGTGATGGACGTTGACCACCAGCGCATGGCTGCTCTTGTCGAACGACAGCAGCGTGACCTTCAGGGGCGGCTCGCGCGCCGGGTCGAACGGATGCCGGGCAAGCTCGGTCGCCTTGCGCCGGATCATCGCGGTGCGCTTGTCCGCAGCGCACGGCCCGAGCTTGACGCGGTCGACCCGCGGCGGCGACGGCAGCAGGTGCTGCACCGGCTCCCCCTGGCGCTCGATGAAGACCGAGCGCAGCACCTCGTGGCGCGCGCAGACCGCAGTGACGGCGGCGGAAAGCGCGGCGACGTCGACCGGGCCTTTGAGAACGGCGACTTCGACGACGTTGTAATTGTAGCGGGTCGGGTCGAGCCGCGAGAGCACGTACATTCTCTGTTGCTGGAACGACAGCGGCGCGTCCGTGCCTGCAAGCCGGCGCCAGGCTGGCAGCGCCGTCCCGTGCCGGCTTGCTGCGGTCGCGATCCGGGCCGCCAGCGCTGCCACCGTGGGACAATCGAAGATGTCCTCGAACGAGAAATCGACATGGAAGCGGTCGCGCAGGCGCGAGCGCATCTGTGTCACCGCCAGCGAATCCGCGCCGAGGGCGAAGACGTCCTGGTCGGCGCCGACCTGCGGCAGCTCCAACAGGCCAGCCCAGATCCCGGCGAGCTGGGTCTCCATCGCATTGCGCGGCAGCAGGGTCTCGTTGGGCACATCCACGTTTGCGATCAGCCCGGCGAGAGCGTTGCGCTTGACCTTGCCGCTGGCGCCCTTGGGCAGCGCAGTCACGCTGCGGATGAGGCTCGGGACCTTGTAGGCTGCAAGGCGCTTTCGTGCGAACTGGCGCAACTGGTCGGAGGTCGCTTCGGAATTCGGCCGCAGCACCACGACGGCCGCGACGTTCTCGCCGAGCTTCTCGTGCGGGAGGGCGAACACGCCGGCTTCCAGCACGGCCGGATGGCTGAGCAGGACGTCTTCCACCTCCAGCGGCGAGATCTTCTGACCGCCACGGTTGATGACGTCCTTGATGCGGCCGACGATGAAGAGATAGCCGTCGGCATCGAGATAGCCGAGGTCGCCCGTCCGAAACCAGCCGTTGCGGAAGGCGGCCCGCGTCGCCGCCTCGTCATTGTAATAGCCCCGGCTCATGTTAGGCCCGCGCAGCATGATCTCGCCTTGCGCGCCGCTTTGGAGCGTGCGGCCCGTGTCATCCATGATCGCGATCTCGGGACCTGCGGCGCGGCCGACCGATCCGACCTTGCGCAGCTCGAACGGATTGGCCGCAATCTGCGAGGCCGCCTCGGTCATGCCGTAGGTCTCGAGTACGGGAACGCCGAAAGTTGCCTCCAGTCCTGCGAGAATCGCCGGCGCGAGCGAGGCCGAGGCCGAGCGGATCACGCGCAGCGACGACGGCCGGGCGCGGTCCGGGTCAGTTTCCGCCGCCGTCAGCAATGCGCGGTGAATGGTCGGTACCGCCGTGTACCAGGTCGGTCGCAGCTCCCGCATCCAGCCGAAGAAGGACGAGGCGTCGAAACCCTCGGTGCAGATGACGCTGGAGCCGGCCGCCAGCGCCGTCAGGAGACCGGAGATCAGGCCGTGCGCATGAAACAGCGGCAGGACGTTGAGCAGGCGATCGTGCGGATTGAGCGACAGCACATCACCGGCATTGTAAGCGGACAGGCAGACATTGCGATGGGTCAACGGCACCATCTTCGGCCGCGCCGCCGTGCCCGACGTCAAAAGAATGAACGCGTCGTCGTCGCCGCGCGAGCTGCCGCTGGCACTGGCCGGCCCGATGGCGGCAGCGATGAACGCGCAACCGCCGAGATCGTCGAGGGGACCCGGGACGAAATCGATCACCGCGATACCGAGTGCCCTGGCGACGTCGCGGCTCGGCGAGTTCATGCCGGCCCGGGTCACGAGCGCCGTCAACGTCAACTCGCTGAAATAACGTTGCAGCTCGTCCGCCGTCAGATCGGGATTGACGGGGACGCAAGCGCAGCTGGAGGCGACCGCGATCAGTGCGAGCGCGCTGTCCGCGCCGCGCGGCAGTGCGACCGCGACGCGGTCTGCGGGACCGATGCCGAGTTCACGCAAGGCGCCGACCAGTTGCCGTATCGACCCGCCCAGCGCGCCATAGCTGAGGACCGGCCGGCCGGGCGCGAGGAGTGCGGGTGCCGCCGGTGTCGTGCGGGCGTAAAATTCGAGAAGGCCGCTGACATGCTCGAATATCTTCGGTTCGGCCGTCGTGCCGGCTGATCCTTCTTCCGCCCCGGATGCAATCTCCGACAACGCCATTCCCTTTTGATCCGATTGAGCTATTCTTCCAAGAAGTTTGGGAATGCGTCCAGTCCGAGGTAAGGTTTTGGCTCCGAAATCTGTGGTTGAGGGAGCCCTGAAGCTCTTCGACGGAGTGATGGTCGGGCGGAATCACCATGCCGGAGAATGAGCCGGGGACGGATTCGGAAGGCGGGCTGAAGCGCTGGCTCGAAGATATCGGTCTCGGGCACTACACCGATCTTTTTGCGCAACACCGTCTCGATCTCGACGTCATTGGCGATCTCACCGAATCCGATCTGGCCGAGCTTGGATTGCCGCTCGGCGATCGCAAGCGGCTTCAGCAGGCGATGGCGGCGCTGTTTCAAGCGGAAGCGGCGGAGGCTCCGGCCACGGCGGTACGTCCGCAAACACGGGCGGGGGTCGGCGCCGAACGGCGCCAGCTCACCACCATGTTCTGCGACATGGTGGATTCCACCTCGCTTTCCGCACAATTCGATCCGGAAGACGTCCGCGACTTGATCGCGGACTTTCGCGAGACCTGCGTCCGCGTGGTGAAGCAGTATGAGGGCTTTGCCGCCCGGTTCGTCGGCGACGGTATCCTGGTCTATTTCGGCTATCCGAACGCACATGAAGACGATGCCGAGCGCGCGGTGCGCGCCGGGCTCGAGATCGTGCGAGTGCTGTCGACTGCGCGCGCAGTCGAGCCACGCGGGGCGCTCGGCCATTCGCCCGCCGTCCGCATCGGGATCGCGACCGGCCTCGTCGTGGTCGGCGACCTGGTCGGGCAGGGCACCGAAGAACGCGACTCCGCCACCGGAGAGACCGTCAATCTCGCGGCGCGACTGCAAGCCCTGGCACCGCCGAACGGCGTGGTGATCTCCGCCTCCACGCAATCGCTGCTGAAGGGGAAGTTCGACTACCGCAACCTCGGCGTCCACGTCTTGAAGGGGATCTCCGGGAAAGCGCAGGCCTGGCACGTGGTGCGCGCCTCCCGGGTGGAGACCCGCTTCGCCGCCGCGATGGGCACGCGGCTGACGCCGCTCGTCAACCGCGAGGAGGAGATCGCGCTGTTGATGGCACGCTGGCAGCAGGCCAGGGACGGCAACGGCCAGGTCGTGGTCAAGTTCGGCGAGCCCGGCATCGGCAAGTCCCGCATCATCCAGGAGATCTTCGAACGGATCTCGGGCGACCGCCACGGACAGGTCTCGCTCCAGTGTTCGCCTTACTACACGTCCACCGCGTTCCATCCGTTCATCGAGCAGCTCAAATTCTCTCTCGGCCTCGATCGCGAGGACTCATCTGCGCTGTCGCTGGCGAGCCTCGAGACCGCGATTGCCGCCGCTCATGGCGACATCGAGCAGGTCGTGCCGTTGTTCGCCGGGCTGCTGTCGATGCCGACCGAAGAGCGCTATCCGCCACTCGAACTGTCGCCGCAGCAGCAGAAGGATGCGACCGTGGTGGCGCTGGTCAACCATTTCCTCGGCCTTGCGCGCGAGATGCCGCTGGTGATCGCGTTCGAGGATTTGCACTGGATCGATCCGACGTCCCGGGAGGTGATCGATCTCCTGGTCGACCGGGTGCAGAACCGGCCGATCCTGGTCATCATCACGGCGCGCTCGGAATTCCAGCCGAGCTGGCACGCGCATTCGCACATCACCACGCTGGTCCTGAACCGCCTGAGCCGGCCGCTCCGCACCACATTGGTCGAGCGCGTCGCGGGGCGGGAGCTGCCCAAGGAGATCGTCGAGGACATCATCGTCAAGACCGACGGCGTGCCGCTGTTCCTGGAGGAGCTCACCAAGACGGTTCTCGAATCCAACCTCCTGACCGAGCGGCACGGACGCTATGTGCTGTCGGGACCGTGGCGGCAGCTCGCAATCCCGGCCACCCTGACCGACTCGCTGATGGCACGGCTCGACCGGATGGGACCGTTCAAGCGCATCGCGCAGATCGGCGCCACGATCGGCCGCGAGTTCTCCTACGAGACGTTGCATGCCGTCGCGGATACGCCGGCCGAGCAGATCGAGGCGGCACTCGATCATCTGGAGGCGGCGGGGCTGGTCATCCGCCGCGGGGATCCGCCGGACGCGCTCTACGCGTTCAAGCACGTGATGATCCAGAACGCCGCGCATGCGAGCCTGCTGCACAGCGAGCGGCGCAAGCTGCATTCCCGGATCGCCCAGGTGCTCGCCCGGATGTATCCGGAGAAGACCGAGCGTGAGCCGGAGCTGCTCGCCTATCACCTGACTGAATCCAACCACAGCGAGGACGCCGCGAGCTTCTGGCTCAAGGCCGGCAAGCGGGCCGCCAAGAGCGGTGCCAATCTGGAGGCGATCGGCCATCTGCACCGCGGCCTTTCGGTCGTACAGGCCAATACGCACATGCGGGGCGCCGACGAGATGGAGCTCGAGCTGCGCATTGCGCTCGGTAACGCACTGATCGCCGCCAAGGGCTACGCCGTGCAGGAAGTCGAGGAAAACTACATCCGCGCGCTGGAGCTCGGCCGTCAGCTCGACGACGACGTGAAGGTCTTCGCTGCCTCGCGAGGGCTCTGGGTGTGCCACTTCATCCGCGCCGATCTCACCCGCGCGCACGACCTCAGCGTCGAGCTGTTGAAGTTCGCCAAGCGTGCGCGGCTGAGCGAGCGGACCCGGCCCGCGCAGCAGACCGGCTATCTGATCGAGGCGCACCGCGCGATAGCGATGACCTTGCTCTATCGTGGCCGCTTCGCCGCCTCGCAGCACCATTTGCACCGCTGCATCGACCTCTTCAGTCCCGATCTGCACTCCGACCTGATGGAACGGCACGGCATCGATTCCGGCGTCGTCTCGCTGTCCTATCTCGGCTACCTCCTCTGGTTCCTCGGCCGGCCCGACGCGGCGCGCCAGCACAGCGACCAGGCGATCGCGAACGCCGAAAAGATCCGCCACCCTTTCACGCTCGCTTTTGCGCTGGTGTTCGGCGCCTATCTCCGTCAGCATTTGCGCGATGTGGAAGGTACGCGCGACCACGCCAACCGCGCCATGATCATTTCCACCGAGCACAATTTCCTGCACTGGAAGCAGCAGGCGACGATCCTGCGCGGCTGGGCACTGGCTCAGCTCGGCGAAGCCGACGAAGGCCTCAGCCAGATGCGCTTCGGCCTCGACGAGTATGAGGCGATGGATTCCTGGCTCGCCGGCTGCTGGTTCCGCTGTCTGCTGGCGGAAGCCTATGCCAAGGTCGGGATGCGCGACGCCGCCTTGCGCGCGCTGGATGGGGCGCTTGCGACGGCGAGACGGACCGGCGATCACTCCTATCTCGCCGAGGTCTATCGCCTGCAAGGCGAGATCACGCTGGCGGGTGGCGACCCCGCCTCGGTGCAGGAGGCGGAGGAGCTGTTCGGTGTGTCATTGGAGATCGCGCGCGAGCAGGGGGCGCTGTCCTGGGAGCTTCGCACCGCCGTCAGCCTCGCGCGCCTGTCGCTTCAAGCCGGCAGGCGCGAGCACGCAAGTCTCCTGATCGGGCCGATCGTCGGCCGATTTACCGAGGGCTTCTCCACGCCGGACCTGAAGCAGGCGATGCAGCTCGTCAGCGAGCTCGGTGTGGACGCGCCCGCTCGCGAGCAGGCCGATCCGTGACATGAGCGATCTTGCCGCCGCGCGTGCGCGCTATGTGGAATTGATTGCCAGGCGCGAGCGAATTTCGTCAAAGCGCCTGCTCGGCGCGCTTGCCGCCGTTCCGCGCGAGGACTTTCTGCCGACGGGGCCCTGGCGGATCAAGGACGCGGCGGCGCGAAGCTACCGGCTGACGCCCGATGCCGATCCCGTCCATCTCTACGACAATGTCCTGGTCGCCATCGATGCGCGCCGCAGGCTCGACACGGGCCTGCCGAGCCTGTGGGCCCATTTGATCGACACACTCGACGTCAAGCGGGGGGACCGTGTCGTCCAGATCGGCTGCGGCCTCGGCTACTTCTCCGCGGTGCTATCGATGATGGTCGGCCCAAAGGGCGGCGTGCGCGCGATCGAATGCGACGAGCGGCTGGCGGCCCGGGCGGCAAACTATCTGCGCGTCTATGGCAACGTCACGGTGGTCGAAGGCGATGGATGCAAGGACCTGGTCGAGGCCGCCGACGTGATCATCGTACATGCCGGCTTTCCCCACCCGCATCCGCTCTGGCTGCAATCGCTCCGTCCGCGCGGCCGTCTGCTGGTGCCGCTGACCCAACGGGACCGCGAAGGCGCTGCCCTCAAGATCACGCGGAGCGCCAAGGGGTTCGAAGCGGAGGCAATCCAGCAGATCCGGATCTTTCCGGGGCGAGGGCGCGGTACGACCGCCCTCGACGACCGCGTCGCCGATTGGTGGCAGCGCGCCTCGGCCCTGGCCCCGCTGCGCTTTCGCCCGCTGGAGCGGGGACTGCCGTCGGATGGCTAGTGCTTCGTTTCATTTTACCTTGATTGCGAATGGAAGTATCCAACGTGGCTCGCCGCCGTTATGACTGCGGACTGATACCCATCCGAGCGCGCCCCATGCATTCCGTTGCCCTGCTAACTGCCAGCTACGCCAAGGATATCGAACGTTTTTCGCTGCTCGCCGAAAGCATCGATGCCTGGCTGACGGGATATACGCGGCATTATGTTCTCGTTAACGATGAGGACGTGCCGCTGTTTGCGCGGTTCGCCTCCGACAAGCGGGTCATCGTTCCGGCCTCGCGCTATCTGCCGAAATGGCTGTTCGCGCTGCCGTCGGCGCTCAAGTTCCTCAGCAAGCGGCGCGTCTGGCTGTCGCTGCTGTCGTCACCGGTGCACGGCTGGCACATCCAGCAGATCCTGAAGATCGCCGGCGTCCTCAACGCGCCCGAGCAGCGCGTCTGCATCCTGGATTCGGACAATCTTTTCTTCCGCGAATTCGACGTCGGCCAATATGCCGGCGGCGAGAAGACGCCTCTCTTCGTCACGCCGAAGGACATCGGCGCCGACCACCCCCTGCATCGACTGTGGCTCCGCACCGTCGATCAGCTTCTGGGTATCCAGGAGCGATCGTTCCCGGCGGACGATTATGTCGGCAATGCGCTGGTCTGGGACAAGGACACGGTGCGTGCGATGACGAACGCCATCAAGTCGGCGACCGGCTCGAGCTGGACGCTGGCCTTGTGCCGGAAGAAGAAGTTCTCCGAGTATCTGCTTTACGGAAACTTCGTAGCGAATTCGCCGGAACACCTGGCGAGACATCGGATCACCGAAGACAGCATCGCAGTCTCGCACTGGGACGACACGCCGCTCGACCGCCCCGCCATCGAAGCCATGATGCGCGCGGCTTCGCCCGAGCAGGTCGCGCTTTGCATTCAGTCCTATTCGTCGACCTCGGTCGACGACATCCGGGACGTGTTCCGCCTCTCCTCCCGCGATCGTCGCAGTCCGAGCCTGGCTCCCGACCACATCGCAGACGCGTCCGCGTTCGAAGCGCCGAAGGCGCGCTGATCTTCAAGCGTCCTTCGTGAACTTGCTGATGACGTCCATGAACGGCTTCGGCTTGAAATCGCCATCGAGCGGCAGCGGACGGTTCGGCTGCTTGTCCTTGCGGGTAAAGGTGCCGTTGATCCAGCTGTAGCGGTCCGAGATGCCCCAGGTCAGGATCGAGCGCACCGGGCCGCTGGCCGAGACCGCCGTCAGCAGATCGTCGACCCGCTTGGCGACGATGGCATCGCGCTCTGCAGGACCTCCCGCCAGCTTTTGGTCGTCGACGTCGAGCTCGGTGACGAGCACTTCGAGTCCCCAGGAACGCAGCTCGGTCACGAATTCCGCGAGTCCGTGCGTATCGATCTCGAGCTCTGCGTGCAGATGCGATTGCAGCCCCACGGCGTGGAGCGGAACGCCCTGGTCGAGCAGGTCCATGATGAGGTTGCGATAGGCTGCACGTTTGGCGATGAACGAGTCCTTGGCCGACTCGATGTCATATTCGTTGATGGCGAGCTTGACGAACGGATCGGCCGCAGCGGCCGTGCGGAATGCCAGCGGAATCCAGCCGTGGCCGAGATGCTGCGTCCAGAACGTATCGCGCCGGTCCTTCGGACCACGGGGATTGTCCGGGATCGGCTGGTTGACGACGTCCCACGACGTCAGCTTGTCCTTGTAGTAGGAGACCACGGTGCCGATGTGGTCGCGATAGGCGCGCTCGACGCCCTTGGCGTCCTTGATCTGCTTGGTCCAGTCCGGAATGTCGTGATACCAGGCGAGCGCGTGGCCTCGCATGGTCAGGTCGTTGTCGCGCGCGAAATCCAGGATGGCGTCGGCGCGTTCGAACGCGAATGTATGCGCGTTCGGTCGCAGCATCGGCCATTTCAGTTCGAGCACCGGCACCACCTGCGTGCAATAGGTGCTGATGGCCTCGCCGAGGCGCGGATCGGCTTGCAGGTCCCACAGCGTGGCCGCCGCGCCGAAGCCGGGACGGCGCTGGGCGCGTTTCGACGCCGGCACCGCGGACGCAGATGCGGTCGCCGCGAGCGTTGCGGCACTGCCGAGCAGGAATGCGCGTCGATCGAGCCGGGTCACGCGTGCCGCTGCATCGCGGCCTCCGCGATTTCGTAATAGTGAAGCGCGCCCTTCTCGAGGGTCAGGTGCTCCAGCACATAATCGCGCGGCGCGAAGCCTCCCGCTTTGACCTCTGACCAGAAACGGCCCCAGCCCGACGCGAAGCTGGCCGCGTCGGTGAAGGTCATGCCGCAGCGCGCGTCGAAATAGGGCACCGAGGACACGTTGCCCTCGTATCTCACCTTGTCCGGGAAGTATTTCGGATCCTGCCAGGGGCCGCCGCGATCCCAGGCGAACACGGGCACGCCGCTCGACAGTGCCTGCTGGCAGGCGATGCCCTGGCTTTCGTGCTCGCAGAGGAAGACCATGCTGCGGCAGCGCGCCAGCGCGGCCTTGTAATCCTCTTCCTTGTAGTGGCCGTAGCGGATGATCTCGACCGTGCGGCCGCTGGCTTCGAGAAACTTTCGGATCGGCTCGATCAGCTCCGGCTGGTACCGATCATAGTCCCAGCGGACCTTGTCGTAGAGCAGCACGTCGACGTTCTTCTGCGCGGCCGCCGAGGGGATCCACAGGTCCGTCTCGATGCCGACGGGCCAGGCGCCGACATGGGGCCAGTGCGGGCGGAACATGTCGGCATACCAGGCGCACGGCAACAGCACCTGCCTCACGTCCAGGTTCTTCAGCGTTTCCGGCGCATCGATCGGATGGTCATACATGGCAACGCCGAGCAGCAGCGGATTCTTCCACTTGAACCAGTCGAGCACGAACGGCCGGCCGATGATGCAGGCCAGCTCCTCCGGATGCTTGCGGATGTAGCGATAATCGTTGAGGCGATAGCGAATGCCGAGCCGATCGAGGCCTGCGCACAGATTGAGCAGAACACGCCGCTGTCCGCTGATGAAGGACTTGCCCAGCACCAACCGGCGCAGCAGCGGGCGAAGGTGACGGTCGCCGGGAAACCAGCGGTCGTCTCGTTCTTCGAAGAAGAGGTTGAGGACCATCCTGTCGCGGCCTTTCGCGCCGGGATACGCCGGAACCGGGGGAGCCGTGGCGTCTCGACTGGGAAGGGAGGCCGATTTCGCCCGTGTTCGTTCGGCAACGTCCATGTCGGTCACATCAGTGCGTCGGAGGAGTCGGGCGACGTTTCGCTATCATTGCTTCTTGTCCGTGATCGCGCCGGTTCCTTCAAGGACAGGGCAAATTTAACGCTAACGCGCGATAACCGCGCGCTCGCTCCATTGGTGATCCGATTTGCAGGCTTGTCCGGCTATCCTCGACCTATCCTCGACCTATCCTTGGCATGCCAGCGGCGAGCCCGATTGTCACACCCGATCGTCTTAACGCCCCGTTAATCCTGATGGCCGCCCACGCTCCCGTGATCGCATGCTGAACCGCCATTTCTCGATCTATCTGGTTGCCTACATCCTGCCTGCGGCGGTGGGCTTCTTCGCCGTTACGGCCTACACGCGGCTGCTGAGCCCGGCGGAGTACGGCGTCTATGTCGTCGGCATGAGCCTTGCGGGCATTCTGGGCGCGATCTTCTTCGCCTGGATCAAGCTGTCGGTGTCGCGCTATCAAGCGATGTCTGCGGAGGTCGATTTTCGCGGCACGGCGATGGTCGCCTTCGCGCTCACGGCCGCGGTGCTCTGTTCCACCACGCCGCTGGTCTTCCTGGTCCGCAGTGACGTCAGCGTCGAGCTGCTGCTCGCCAGCATGTTCGTCGCGATCATGGCCAATGCGGTCGATGTCGGCCAGGAGTTCGAGCGCGCGAAATTGCGCCCCTACAGGTTTGCCGCGATCTCGATCGTGCGCAGCGTCTCCAGCGTCGGCTTCGGTCTGCTCGGCATCTGGCTCGGCTGGGGCGGCATCGGCCTGCTCGCCGCGTTCGGCCTGGGATCTCTCGCCGGCATCATCCTGAACCT
>JAEYTQ010000424.1 GCA_023433965.1 Pseudomonadota bacterium
CCCCGAGGCCAATACCGCAGGCGTCCTGATGGCCCAGCGCTACATGGGCTTCTGGAATCCGTTCTTCTTCGAGTTCAAGCGCCTGGCCTACCGGGCGGTCGGAGGCTGACCCGCGAAAAATTGCGCGCGCCCGCGAAGTTGAAGATGACGGACGCATGACGCCGAACTATCTCGGCCTCGACGGATTTCGCTTCGGCTGGGTCGCTGCCTGGATCGACGCGCACGGCGATCACGGCTTCGACTATTCGCCGGGGCTGACGCGCTTGCTCGCGCTGCCGCACGCGCGCGCGATGATCGACATGCCGATCGGATTGAACATGAGCGGCTATCGCGCTTGCGATCTGCGCGCACGCAAGCTGGTCGGCCCCGCCGTGTTTCTCGGCGCGCGCCGCGACCTTTGGACGTTTGCCGATATGGCGGCGGCCAATCGCCATTACTGGAAGCACGAAGGCAAGGGCAGGGGCGTGTCGGCGCAGCTCTGGAACATCAGGGACAAGATGAAGGAGGTCGACGACGCCATGACGCCGGCGCGGCAGGCGACGATCGGTGAAGCCCATCCGGAGCTGGTCTTCTGGAATCTGGCAGGGCGCATGCGGCTCGCGCCGAAGACTTCGCCGCGAGGCCGCGAGCAGCGCATCGCGCTGCTGACAGACCGCGGCTTCGGCAGGATCGAAAGATGGCTGAAGCTTCGCCACGGCACCGGCATCGGCCGCGACGATCTCATCGACGCCTGCGCCTGCGCGATCGCAGCGCGCGACAGCACGCAGCGCGTCGGTGGAGATGAGCTCGACCCGCGCGGGCTGCGGATGGAGATCAGCTACTGACGAGGTCAAGTCTGCCGGTCGTCAGTACCGGCAAGCTGGCCACGATCACGATGGCCGGGGTTCATAGCGCCATCCTCGTCGTCCAGCCCTGCTGCTCTCGCTTCGTAAACGTCGGCCATTGCCCGGAGCCGTCGCGCGGCTTCGCGATGGGCGAGATCGCCCGCGACGCGGCGACAGCGCAGGGCGTGATCGAGCAGGGCGCGCTTCTCGATGTTCATCCCGTCTCAACGCGCAAGGGCGCGCGATGGTCCCACGCAGCTTGCCGTGAACCGGGAAAAATTGGCAAAATATTCAAGCGATCCGGGAACATCGGTTGATGAGCGGGCGTTTAGGCCACGGGAGTCGAGGGACGAATGCCATGCACGATGTCTGCCAATGGGCGACCGCGACGCTCGCGGCTGTCTTCACGGCTACGCTGCTGATCACGGGACAATGGTTCATCCAGCATCGACTGCAGCATGAAACCATGACGCCGGTCCTCAAGGCTGCCATGCTGCCCAAGGCACTCTAGGGCTGTCGTGGCTCATCCCCTTTCCGCGATCTTCGAGACGATCAGTCCGCCTTGCACCGTTCGCTTGCTTGCCTAGATTAGGCGGCATCTCACGACGCAGCCGGAGTGCCGATGTCCGATCTCTCCACCTTTCCCATCACCAAGCGCTGGCCGGCCAAGCATCCGGAGCTGCTTCAGCTCTACTCGCTGCCGACGCCGAACGGCGTCTAGGTCTCGATCTTGCTGGAGGAAATTGAACATCCTTACGAAGCGCATCTCGTCGACTTCGGCAAGCACGACCAGAAAACACCGGAATTTCTCTCGCTCAATCCCAACGGCAAGATTCCGGCGATCCTCGATCCCAACGGTCCCGGCGGCAAGCCGCTGCCGCTGTTCGAGTCCGGAGCGATCCTGCAATACCTCGCGGAGAAGACCGGCAAGCTGTTGCCGCAGGATGCCGCGCGGCGCTATCAGACGCTGCAATGGCTGCACTTCCAGATGGGCGGCGTCGGGCCGATGTTCGGCCAGGTGGGCTTCTTCCACAAATTCGCCGGCAAGGATTTCGAGGACAAGCGCCCGCGTGACCGCTACGTCGCGGAAGCTAAGCGCCTGCTCGGCGTGATGGACACGCATCTCGCTGGCCGGCAATGGTTCATGGATGACGACTACACCATCGCCGACATCTCCATGCTCGGCTGGGTGCGCAATCTCATCGGCTTCTACGGCGCCGGCGATCTCGTCGAGTTCAGCCAGTTCAAGTCGGTCGGTGCCTGGCTCGAGCGCGGCCTTGCGCGCCCGGCGGTGCAGCGCGGGCTGAACATTCCAGCAAGGCCCTGAGGCTTAGAACAGCCGTCCGCCGTTCGGCACGGGCTTGCTCGGCTGCACCAGCACGACCTTGCCATTGGCGTCGGGGAAGCCGAGCGTCAGCACCTCGGAGACGACCGGGCCGATCTGGCGCGGCGGGAAATTGACGACCGCCGCGACCTGTTGCCCCACCAGCGTTTCGAGCGGGTGGTTCTCGGTGATTTGGGCCGAGCTCTTGCGCACGCCGATGGTGGGGCCGAAATCGATCCACAACCGCCAGGCCGGCTTGCGCGCCTCCGGAAACGGTTTCGCGTCCACGACGGTGCCGACGCGGATATCGACCGCAAGGAAGCTGTCGAAGTCGATGGTCGGTGAAGGGGCGGCGGCAGGATCGTGGCTGACGTGCATGGGATGTCCGTTGCGAGAGTTGGCCTCGTTCGCGATATTGTCGCGCGAAGCGGAGTTTCGTACAACGCCCCGGGGATCACGATACGACGCATGCGCGAGGAACGCCTTGCCCACCATCATCTACGGCATCAAGAACTGCGACACGATGAAGAAGGCCCGCGCCTGGCTCGACGCCCATGGCGTGGCTTACGAGTTTCACGACTACAAGACGGCGGGTGTGGAGAAGGACAAGCTCAAGCAGTGGAGCGACAAGGTCGGCTGGGAGACGCTGCTCAATCGCGCCGGGACGACCTTCAAGAAGCTGCCCGACTCCGACAAGGAAGGCCTCGGCGAGAAGAAGGCGCTCGCATTGATGCTGGCGCAACCGTCGATGATCAAGCGGCCGGTGCTGGACATCGACGGCAAGCTGCTGGTCGGCTTCAAGCCGGACGTCTATGCCAAAGAGATTGCGGCCAAGACGCGCTAGAGTCTAATTCAGCTCGATGATCTCGGAGGCGCCCGGGCCGGGCTGCTCTGTGAGCTCGACGACGTCGGCCGCCGCGATGCGCCCGGGGGCGCGGTGAAACAGGTCGCGGTCGATCACGGCGCGCAGCTTCGGGCGTGGCAGCGCGTCATTTCCGCGCATCAGATCTTTGATTTCGAAGCCGCCATCCTCGCAGAAGGTCTTCACCGAGGCGATGACGTGGCTGACCTTGCCGTCGGTCAGGAATGGCAACAGCAGCCGTTCATAGGCGACGATGCGTCCGTAGATGTCGTCGACGTCGGCGACGCTGTGGACCGGAAGCCCGCGCGCCACGCATTCATGGTAGATCGGCATCACGAACGGCGCGAGCCGCGGTCCGACATAGTCGTGCAGCAGGACGCCCTTGCCGGTATGCCCATAAGCACGCGAGACGCGCGTGCCTTCACTCTGGATGGTCAGGTGCGGCATCGGGCCCGCACCGTCCACCGTGTAATAAATGAGATCGGACAGCTCTTCGTCGAGCCGCGCGGGCTGGTACTCCCAGATCGCCGGCGCGACCTGCTGGCGCGCATAAAGCCGCAACCACGTGTTCAGGAGATCGCGTTGCCGGATCGACTTGACGACGGAGGGAGCGGCGCTTGCAAAATCCAAGGCAATATTCTCGCACGTGAAGACCTGCGCATGATCCCGCCTGCGGGAAAATTTTCGATGAAGGCTGGCGCGGCGGACGAAAGACCGTTAACGACGCCTTGATGGCCGGTGTCTTGCGAACCGGGAAGCCGGGCAGGCAGACATCGAGACATCTCCGACCAAGGGAGCATTTGTATCCCAGCCGGAGGCCTGATCTGCTCAGCTTTCCACCTTGCCTAACCCCCGTCACCTCCGGCATATTCCGCGCCCGGAGGCGGCGCCCCGGATGGGCAGCAAGGCCTCCGGATCGCCGAAGCAACAAGGACAGCCACGCGCCTGGCGCGGGCAGGGGGAAATCTGTTTGGCCGATGAGTTCATTCTCGAAACGGAAGGCTTGACCAAGGAGTTCGCGGGCTTCTTCGCCGTCCGCGACGTTGCGCTCAAGGTTCGCCGTGGGAGCATTCATGCGTTGATCGGCCCGAACGGGGCCGGCAAGACGACCTGCTTCAATCTTCTGACCAAGTTCCTGAAGCCGTCAGCCGGAAAAATCCTGTACAAGGGGCAGGACATCACGGCGATGGCGCCGGCGGACGTCGCCCGCATGGGGCTGGTTCGTTCGTTCCAGATTTCGGCGGTGTTTCCGCATCTCACCGCGCTGGAGAACGTCCGCGTCGCGCTGCAGCGCCAGCACGGCTCTTCGTTCGACTTCTGGCGCTCCAAGTCCGTGCTCAACCGCTTCAACGACCGCGCGCGCGAGCTGCTGAACGATGTCGGTCTCAGCGAGTTTGCCGGGACGCCCGCCGTCGAGATGCCATACGGGCGCAAACGCGCACTGGAGATCGCAACGACGCTCGCGCTCGACCCTGAGATGATGCTGCAGGACGAGCCGATGGCGGGCATGGGCCACGAGGACATCGACAAGATCGCGGCGCTGATCAAGCGCATCTCCGCGAAATACACCATCCTGATGGTCGAGCATAATCTCAGCGTCGTGGCCAACCTCTCCGACATCATCACCGTGCTGACGCGCGGGCAGGTGCTCGCGCAGGGCCATTACTCCGAGCTCACCAAGGACGAGCGCGTCAAGGAAGCCTATCTGGGAGCCGGTCATGCCTGACACTGCGATCGCCGAGGCTCCGGCCACGGCTGCGACCGGCGGGAACATCTTGCAAGTCCGCAACCTCGAAGCCTGGTATGGCGAGTCCCACATCCTGCACGGGATCAACTTCGACGTGAACGCGGGCGAGGTCGTCACCCTGCTCGGGCGCAACGGCGCCGGCAAGACCACCACGCTGAAGTCGATCATGGACATCATCGGCAAGCGTACCGGCTCGGTGAAGTTCAACAACCAGGAGATCATCCGCGCGACCTCCGACAAGATCGCGCGCATGGGCATCGCGTTCTGCCCGGAGGAGCGGGGGATATTCTCCAGCCTCGACGTGCGGGAGAATTTGATGCTGCCGCCGGTGGTCCGCGAAGGCGGCCTGCCGCTCGACCAGATCTTCGAGCTGTTTCCGAACCTGAAGGAGCGGCTGGGCAGCCAGGGCACCAAGCTGTCGGGCGGCGAGCAGCAGATGCTCGCGATCGCCCGGATCCTGCGCACCGGCGCGAGCTTCCTGATGCTGGACGAGCCGACCGAGGGCCTTGCGCCCGTCATCATCCAGCAGATCGGCCACACCATCGCGCGGCTCAAGAAGGAGGGCTTCACGATCCTCCTGGTCGAGCAGAACTTCCGCTTCGCCTCGACCGTGGCCGACCGCTACTACGTGGTCGAGCACGGCAAGATCATTGACGGTTTTTCCAACGCGGATCTTGCCGCCAACATGGACAAGCTCCACACCTATCTCGGTGTTTAGCCGAGCAGACCGGACGATCGAGAGCAGCCATCAAATGAATATTGGGAGGCGGATTATGAAGCACGGCATTTCGGCACTGTTGCTTGGGACGGCCCTGGCGCTCGGCGCGGCAGGCAGCGCGGTCGCGCAGGACAAGAACATCAAGATCGGCGTGCTGACCGACAATTCCGGACTCTATGCCGACCTCGGTGGCGCTGGCTCGACCGTCGCCGCACAGATGGCGATCGAGGATTCCGGGCTCGCTGCCAAGGGCTGGAAGCTCGACCTGATTTCCGCCGACCACCAGAACAAGCCCGACATCGGCTCCACGATTGCCCGGCAATGGATCGACGTCGAGAAGGTCGACATCTTCATGGATGTCCTGAACTCCGGCGTTGCGCTGGCGGTGAACAACGTCGTCAAAGAGAAGAATTCCATCCTGATCAACACAGGCGCGGCGACGTCGGATCTCACCAACGCGCAATGCTCGCCGAACACGGTCCACTGGGTCTATGATACCTATATGCTGGCCAACAGCACCGGGCAGGCGCTGGTGAAGGCGGGCGGCGACTCCTGGTATTTCCTCACTGCGGACTACGCCTTTGGCCATGCCCTCGAGCGCGACACCGCCGCGGTCGTGGTGAAGTCGGGCGGCAAGGTGATCGGCAACGTCAAGCATCCACTCAATACTGCCGACTTCTCGTCCTTCCTGCTTCAGGCGCAGGCCTCCAAGGCCAAGATTATCGGCATGGCCAATGCCGGCGGCGACACGACCAACACCATCAAGCAGGCGGCCGAGTTCGGCATCGTCTCGGGCGGCCAGAAGCTTGCGGGCCTGCTGCTCTTCATCACCGACGTGCACTCGCTCGGTCTGAAGGTGGCGCAGGGCTTGAACTTCACCGAGACCTTCTATTGGGACATGAACGACGGGACGCGCGCGTTCTCCAAGCGCTTCTCCGAGCGCATGAAGAACAAGGCGATGCCTTCGATGGTGCAGGCCGGCGTCTACTCGGGCCTGCTGCACTATTTCAAGGCGCTGGAGGCGATGGGC
>JAEYTQ010000435.1 GCA_023433965.1 Pseudomonadota bacterium
TCAATCCCTGGAGGATACGCATAGGATGTTTCATTCCGGAGCCTCCACGCTCACGTTAGTCCACTGCTGTCCGGTCTACAGGGGGTTGGTTAAGCGAACGTTCCGTCAACCTTGACGGAACCTTGCCCCAGCCGGTCAAATGCCCCCAACCAGCGAAAAGCAACCGGCATGGTTAATGGTTTGTAATTGTGGCGTGAGGGTGAAGGCAAGCCGTCTCAACCGGCAAAAGGCCAGCTCTTGCTCGATTTGGGCTGGATCGAGCCCTGACGCCTAGATCGAACCGAGCGCCGGAGCCGTCGCGTCCAGGTTCCGGGGCGTGGTGAGCAGCACCGGCCGCGTGGCGGGCTGGCGCGGCGCGCTGCGTGTGAACAGCATCCGGCGCTCGAACGCGCTGGAGCGCATGATCGGAAAACGTGCCAGGACCTTGTCCCGCTGCCGCCGGACGTCGGTCGCCATCAGCACCGCCTTCTTGGTGGGCCATCCCGGAAACCCGCGGGGCTCCGGCGAAATGGTCTCGTGCAGGAAGATGCGGCGATAGAAAGCCTGGTGGTCGGTCCGGATCATGGCGAGCCCGGTATCGGCATTGAAATGATCGCAGGCGACGAAGGCCAGGCGCACCGTCAGGTAGGGCAGTTCGGGAAAGCGGTGGTGCTTGTCGGGATCTGCAACAAGCCGGCACGGATCGACAAAGACCTCGCCGCGATCGAGGCGGGGATGCAGGATGTCGCCGAACACCTCGGTGGTATAGGACATCCGCCATTCCGACGTCAGGAGATGGATGCGGACGGAGCTGCAAAGCTCTCCATCGACATAAATCCCGAAATTCCAGGTGTTGGGCGTTTCGTCGAAACGATCGGTGACGCGCAAGGAGGGTGACGGCTCGATCAGACCGGCCTGCAGATAGGCGCGGTAGCGCATCAGATACAGGCTGTCCTTGTCCTCGGGGGTTTCGATGAGTCGGTAATCGATGCGGTCAAACAACGCTGCGCCTCGGGGAAGGAGCGCCGTGTTCGGTTCGGCTCCGGACTTCATCTGCAACCTCTGGACTCCAAGCAACTTCCGCGAGTAGCAGGAGATTAATGGTTCCTTAACGAAATTGCAAAGCCTTAGAATTGTTAGGGTTAACCTTTGCCGCCCGCAAAATTACGGTGCAAGCTTGAGCCGATTGCGATGACGGGGCTAGCAGGACAGGATCAGGCCGAGCGCGACGAGACGATGGCGATCTGGTCGTCGGGCACGCGACGGCCATGCGAGGCGTTGAGCAATTGGCGGATTCGCACCGCCGGAACGGGCCGGCTGAACAGGTAGCCCTGCCCCTCGGTCACGGTGCCGTCAGCGCTGATCAGCTCGAGTTGCTCGTTGGTCTCGATACCCTCGACGGCGACAGCCATGCCGAGGTCCGCGGACAGCCGGGCGACGCCGCGCAGCAGCGTCAGCGGCCGGTCGGTGTCGATGCCTTCGAGGAAGGAGCGGTCGATCTTCACCTTTTGCATCGGGAAGTTGTGCAGGTAGCTGAGGCTGGAGTAGCCGGTGCCAAAATCGTCCAGCGAGATGCGCACGCCGAGCGCGTGCAATTGCGACAGGATGTCGTGGGTGAGCTGGGTGTTGCGCAGTAGCGAGGACTCGGTGATCTCGATCTCGAGCCGATGCGCCGGCAGGCCCGACACTTCGAGCGCGTAGCGGATTTCGCTCAGGACGTCGCGCTGGTGGAATTGCTGGGGCGAGAAGTTGACGGCGACACTGACACCCTCCGGCCACTTCATGCATTCCATGCAGGCGCGGCGCAGGATCCAGCGGCCGAGATCGACGATCAGGCCCATGTCTTCGGCGACCGGGATGATGTCGACCGGCGAGACCGTGCCGCGCACCGGATGATTCCAACGCAGCAGCGCCTCGCAGGTGGTGATCTTGCCGGACTTCAGATTGACCAGCGGCTGGAAGAACAGCTCGAACTCCTCGTTGGCGAGCGCCTTGCGCAGGTCGAGCTCGAGGATACGGCGCGCCTCCATGGTCGCGGCCATCTCGTCGCGGAAGAAGCAATAGGTGCCGCGGCCGTCCGCCTTGGCTCGATACAACGCCATGTCGGCGTTCTTGAGCAGCGTATCGGCGCTGGTGCCCTCCGGCGAGGTCAGTGCGATGCCGATGCTGGCCCCGATCTCGACCAGGTGATTGTCGATGCGATAACGCTCGCTCAGCCGCTCGACGATGCGGCGGGCCAGCGCTGCCGCATCCTCGGGCGCGGACAGGTTCTGCTGGAACACGACGAACTCGTCGCCCCCGAAGCGGGCGACGAAATCCTCGGGGCGCAGCATTTCGCGCAGGCGATTGGCGACCGCGCACAGCAGCTGGTCGCCGCAGGGATGGCCCAGCGTATCGTTGACCTGCTTGAACTGGTCGAGGTCGATGAAGAGCAACGCCGACAGCTGCGCCGCGTCGTGCGAGACAGCCAGCAGATGCTCGATCTCATCGCGGAAATTGACCCTGTTCGGCAGGGCCGTGAGGTCGTCATATCGGGCAAGATGGCTGATCTTGGCCTCGGCATTGCGCCGCTCCGTGATGTCCTCGAGCAGCACCACCGCGCCTCCGTCCGCCATCGGCTGAACGGTCCAGGACAGCGACCGGTTTCGCTCGACGTTGGTGTCGGCGGTGACGATCTCCTTTTCCCGCAAACCCTCGATGCCGGCAATGATCTGCTCGCCGTTCGCAGCCGAGACGGAGCCCGCTTTGACACACGCCGCCACGACGTCGCGCGCGCTGGCGCCGCTCTGCGGCAGATCGTCGGACAGGCTCATCATCGCCGCGAAACGGTGGTTCATCACCGCGAGCTGCCCGTCGCGGTGGAACATGCAAAGCCCGTGCGGCATGTTGTTGAGGGCGGTATCGAACTGGCCCGCGAGCGCAGCTTCGCGTTCACGCGCCACCACCGCGCCCATGAATATCCGGTGCAGGTTGACCGAGAGCTGCATGATCGCGAGCAGGAAGGCAGCGCTCACGACCGCCATCGCGATGTAATAGGGCGTGCCGCGCCACGCCAGGGCCGTCACCGCAGGGGCGAAAATGAGCAAGGCCTGAAGATGGAAGATCGACGGTCGTCCGTACGCCCTTCCGGCCCCGCCTGCGGCAATGCCCGTCGTGACCGAGAGCGCAATCATGTGCGCGACGGCGTCGTCGGTGGCGAGCAGGGTCGTGCCGCACCAGGTGCCGATCGCGGCGGCCTGGATCCTCGCGCCGATCTGGTATCGCGTCTGCCAGCGCTTGGCTGCCGCGTCGGTCATGCGGGACTTGCGCGCCAGATACCGACGCAGATCGATCGCCCGCACCGTCCCGGCCAGGACCAGAAACGCCACGCAGGCCCAGATGAGCGGCTCGCCGGTCTTCAGCGCAGTCAACGCGGCACCGATCGACACGAAGATGAGACCGGCCAGCAGCGGTCCCGGCGCTTCGAAGAGCGAATCGATCTGCGCCGCCGGATTGACCGGCGGCGGTTGTCCCTGCTCTCCGCTCTGGCTTGCGAACTGCATTTTGGTTTGTACGCGCGTCCTGTTCGGCGCGTAGTCTTACCCAGCCGAGATGAAGCCTTTCTGAGGGAACATCGTTAAAGGCGAGTTGTTTTTCGGCAATAGCGAATCAATTTCTGCTTGTATATCAAGCAGCTAGGCAAGCGTTGCCGGGCACAAGGTGAAGGAAGTGTTGCTCGCCGCAGCGGATGCGAAAAAATCGGCGCGCTTTTTCCAAAACATCGCGCGTCTGAACACGCGATGTTTCAACTGCGATTGTCAGCCCGAGGTCGAGGACAACAGCGGCGACCAGGCCGGATCCGAGGCAAAGCCGGGCGTCGGTACCTTGAGCTCATTGCGCCCCGAAATGTCGACGCTGTACAGCGACGGTCCGCCATTGCCGCCGGGGTCGCGGAAGAACATCAGCACGCGGCCGTTCGGCGAGAAGGTCGGGCCTTCATTGTGAAAGCCGGAGGTGAGCAGCCGCTCGCCAGAGCCGTCCGGCTTCATGACCCCGATCGCGAACTGCCCGCCGCCCTGCCGGGTGAAGGCGATGTAGTCGCCCTTGGGCGACCACACCGGAGTCGAATAGCTGGCGTTGGTGTCGTCCTTGGAGAAGGAGATGCGCTGCGCCTGTCCGCCGCCCGCCGCCATCACGTAGATCTGCGACCGGCCGCCGCGATCGGATTCGAAGCAGATGCGGGTGCCATCGGGCGAATATGACGGCGAGGTGTCGATCGCCGGCGTGTCGGTGAGGCGCGTGGTCGAGCGCGAGCGCAGATCCATCACGAACAGGTTGGAATTGCCGCCCTGCTGCAGGCTCATGATGACGCGCTGGCCGTCCGGCGAGAAGCGCGGCGCAAAGGTCATGCCCGGGAAGTTGCCGACGATCTCGCGCTGGCCGGTCTCGATGTTGAAGAGATAGACCTTCGGATCACCCTGGCCGAATTCCATGTAGGTGATCTCTTGCGAGTTCGGCGAGAAGCGCGGCGTCAGCACGAGGTCGGAGCCGCGGGTCAGATAGCGCACATTGGCGCCGTCCTGGTCCATCATCGCGAGCCGCTTGACCCGGCGCTCCTTCGGCCCGGTCTCGTCCACGAACACCACGCGGCTGTCGAAATAGCCCTTCTCGCCGGTCATCCGCTCGTAGATCTGGTCGGAGATGATGTGGGCGATGCGGCGCCAATATTCCGGCGAGGTGAAATATTGCTGTCCGGTGAGCTGCTGGCCGGAAACCACGTCCCACAGGCGGAATTCGGCCTTGAGGCGGCCGTCCGGCTGCCGCGTCATGCGGCCGGTGACGAGGGCCTGCGCGTTGAGGGTCTTCCAGTTCTGGAATTGCGGCGCGACGTCCATGTTGCTGATGCGCTCGATGAAGGCGGCCTGGTCGATCGGTGCGAACAGGCCCGAACGCTTCAGATTGTTGGTGATGACCTGCGTGACGCCGTTGCCGACGTCGCCGTCGGAGGGCGAGCCCGGCAGGAAGTTGGTGATCGCGATCGGGATCGGCTGGAATGCCGTGGGATCGATGCGCAGGCGTCCCTCCTGGCCTTGAGCGAAGACGCGTCCACTCCCGAGCATCGCGAGCGTCGATCCGGTCAGGGTCATGAAGCGGCGGCGGTTCATCGAGCTCACGTCATTCATCGCAAAATTCTTTTGTTCGGATGTCACAACATATCTTTCAGGCCGAAAGTCATCGGAATGAGCTTCCAGCTCTCGTACTGCTGCTTCGGCATGAACGAATAGACCTGACACTGCACGATGGCGCGTTTGGCACTCTCGGCAATGGCCTGAGCGATCGAGCGCGACGGTCCACGCACGGCGACGACGATCGGCTCCGAAGCGAGCGATCCGTCGATCTTCATGGGAATGTCGATGTCGGCCTCGTACAGATCGGCATCCTGTCCGTTATAGGTGGGCGTGAAGCAGCGCTTGACGGCGCCCTGGAACGCACCGCGCCAGGTCGCGACGTTGTTGGCGGCGGACCCCGTCGCCGCCCCCAGCGACGCGGACGCATTCAACGCCGAGCCGGCGAGCTCGTGCCGGGTCGCGGCGCGCTTGTCGAGGTCGCGCTGGATCTGCGCGGGATCGAAGGTGCGCTCCTTCGGCTTGGGCTGCTGCTGC
>JAEYTQ010000480.1 GCA_023433965.1 Pseudomonadota bacterium
ATCCAACGTGATGCACTAGGAGCGCGAACCAAAAGAGGCAGCTGAAGGGGCGGCAACGGAGGGCGGAGCGATGGGTTGGGGCAACGAGGAGAAGCGCGATCCAGCTCACGACAGCGAGGGCAGCACCTCGTCAGACGGCGACACCGCCAGAATTTTCACGTTTCCCGGCCGTCCCCACGGTCGAGAAAGCCGTAGCGACACATCGGTCGTTTCGCCATCGCCCGGAGAGCGACCGCAGCCCCCAAGCCCGGACGCAATGGTCCCCATCGCCGCGTCCGGAACCGTGTCAGCTGCGGCACCAACGACCGCCTCCGCCACGAGACTGGACCAACCCGCCGTTCACGAAGCTGAAAGAGCGCCTCCGCGCAGCGACGCGCGCGGGGCGTCCGACAAGGCGTCGATCGGCAACGGCTCGGCCAACCCGGTTCCGGCTGGCGGAGGCGGCGGAGGGGCGGCAAGCGGCGGCGGGCGCGGCAATGGAGGCGGTGGCCAGCCCTTACACAGGCGATCCGGCGATAATGAGTTCCGCGACGTGCTCGGCAAGGGCCTCGCCGGAGCCCGACGCAATCTCGTCACCGTCGGCATCTTCTCGGTGATGGTCAATCTGCTCGTACTGGCGATCCCCGTCTACCTCTTCAACATGTCGGATCGCGTTCTGACCAGCCGCAGCACCGATACGCTCGTCATGCTCACGATGATCGTCGTCGCCGCGATTGCCGCTCACGTGCTGATGGACATGCTCCGCCGCATCATTCTGATGCGCGTCGCCGTGGACACGGAAGCACGGCTCGGCGGCCCGGTTTTGAGTGCCGCCGCGAGGGCCGCCCAGACCGGATCGAGCCGCGAATTTCAAACGCTTGCAGATCTCCAGCACTTGCGCTCGTTCATCACTGGGCCGGTGGTACTCACGATGTTCGACGCGCCGATCACACCAATCTACTTCGCCGTCGTATTTCTCGTTCATCCGCATCTCGGACTGATCGTCCTATCCTCCGGAGTGCTGTTGATGGGCGTGGCCTTGCTCAATCAGAGGATCACGGCGCTGCCGTTCACGAGGGCCAATGCGTTCGGAGCGCGCGCAAATTTGCAGGCCGAAGCCATGGCGCGCAACGCGCAGGTCATCAACGCGATGGGGATGATCCCGGAGGGAGTCCTTGTTTGGGGACGTGAGACCGTCGAGTCCCTGAAGGAACAGGTGATCGCTCAGGACCTCAACATCCTGATGACCGGGATATCCAAGTTCCTGCGACTTTGTACGCAGATCGCGATCCTCGGCTGGGGCGCCTGGCTTGCCCTCGAAGGTCAATTGACCGGCGGCATGATCATCGCAGGCTCGATCGTTGCCAGTCGCGCCCTTGCTCCCCTCGAAGGCACCATCGAGGGCTGGCGCAACTTCGTCCAGGCGCGATCCGCTTACGGCCGCGTAAAAGCTTTGCTCCAGAACTCTCCGCTCAATCTCGAACGTCTTCGGCTTCCGCGCCCGCAGGGTCACCTCAGCGTGGAGCGAGTTCTCTACGTCCCTCCGCCGACCAAAAAAGTCATCCTCAACGGCATCAGCTTCCAGCTCCAGCCTGGCGAGTCGCTGGCCATCGTCGGCGACTCCGGTGCCGGCAAGACCATGCTGGCCCGCATGCTCGTGGGCTCAATCATCCCGACGGCAGGCAATGTGCGGCTGGACATGATGGATCTGCGAAACTGGGACCCAAGGCAGTTCGGCGAGAGCTGTGGTTATCTTCCGCAGGACGTCCAGCTCTTCCCCGCGTCGATCAAGGCCAACATTGCGCGGATGCGCGAGGATGCAATCGACGCCGACATCTTTGACGCCGCGGAGCTCGCAGACGTACACGAGATGATCTCCAGCTTCGCGCAGGGATACGAAACCATCGTCGGCATGGACGGAAGCCCACTGTCCGGCGGTCAGAGGCAGCGCATCGGACTCGCCCGCGCATTCTACGGCAATCCTCGGCTGATGGTGCTGGACGAGCCGAATTCGAATCTCGACGCAGGCGGCGAGCGCGCCTTGGCCAAGGCCCTTATCCGCGCCAAGGAACGCGGGATCACCGTCGTCGCCGTGACGCAACGGGCGGCACTGCTGCGAAGCGTCGACAAGATCATGATCCTGAGCAACGGGGCGGTTCAGGCCCTCGGAGCAAGAGACGAGATCATCCCGCTCATCACCGGACGGAAGCCAAACGGCGGAGACGGTCCACCCATATTGAACTCCTAGATCATGTCGGGTCATCCAATGTCGAACGACCTCGTCATACATGAACGATCTTCCCAGGCGCCCTGGTATGCGAGTCTTCCCCGCACCACGCGGCTTCCCACCGTGGCCGGCATCATCGTGATGGCGGTAATGCTGTGCGGCTTCGGCATCTGGGGCAACTTTGCTCCCATTGCCGGTGCGGTCGTCGCTTCCGGCGTATTCGTCGCCACCGGGCAGAACAAGATCATCCAGCATCTCGAGGGTGGGGTGATCCGGACCATCCATGTCCGGGAAGGCGATCTGGTGGAGCAGAAGCAGCTGCTCGTCGAGCTCGACGACACCGCCCCTCGCGCGGAGTTGCGGCGTCTATACCTGCGAAGCCTGCGCCTAAGCGCGATGGTTGCCAGGCTTCAGGCGGAGATGCGCGAGGATGAGGAGATCCAGTTTCCGCAACCGGTTCTCTCGGCCGCAAGCGAGCCGGAGATTGCGGAGATCATCGAAAGTCAGAAGCTCACCTTCGACGCGCGCAAGAACAACCTGAATAGCGACATCGCCGGCATCGAGGAGGGCATCAACGCGCTCAGCGAGCGAATTCAAGGCTCGAACGTGCAGCTCGAGGGCGTACGGCGACAGATTGTCTTGCTGGACGACGAGATCGATACCAAACGACATCTGCTGCAGACGGGTCTCGTTCGCAAGCCCGAACTACTGGTCCTTCAGCGCACAAAGGCCAATCTTGAAGGCGAAATCGGTCGCATCCTCGGCGAAATCGGCGACGCCAGGGAGCGTATTGCGCGCTCGAAGGAACAGATCAACGGCGTGCGCAAGACCGCGATCAAAGCCGCCGTGGAACAGATGCACGAGGCGCGAGGCGAGCTTGCGGATGTCCGAGAGCGGATGCTCGCCGCACAAGGCGTGCTGGACCGTGTTCGGATCACCGCGCCGGTCAAGGGCGTCGTCGTCAAGCTGCGCTATCACACACAGGGCGGCGTGGTCGAGCCTAGCAAGACCATCATGGAAATCCTGCCTCTTCAGGAAGAGCTGATCATCGAGGCTCGCATCCGGCCGCAAGATATCGACACTGTGAAAAACGGACAGCACGCGATGGTTCGCCTGACGGCACTCAACCAGCGGATTACGCCGATGATCTCGGGCAACGTGATCTATCTGTCCGCCGACACGCTGGCCGACGAACGCAAATCACAGCAGGTCGGACCGACCGACATCTATATCGTACGCGTCAAGCTCGACAGATCCGAAGCGATGGCCATTCCTGATTTCAGCCCCACACCGGGCATGCCGGTCGAGGTCTACATCAAGACCCACGAGCGGACCTTTTTTCAATACGTCGTGAAGCCGATTCACGACAGCATGATGCGGGCATTCCGGGAGAGGTGACGAGAGTTCGCGACCCGAAAAAATACGGAGTAAAGCCACCGTGCACATCGATCTCATAGAGAAGCTCGAAGACTTCGCGCGAATTGAGGACAACTGGAACGCCGTGTATGACGCGGACCCTGACGCGCAGATCTTTCTATCGTGGAAATGGCTGGCGGGATGGCTTCGGCAGATCGCAGGGCCCTGGATGATCCTGGCCGCCCGGGAGACTGACGAGGACGGCGCTCCATATGTCGCCTTCTGGCCATTGCGAACCTACTTCAAGTCGGCCGACGGGAAGTTCCGCAATGAGCTCAACATGGCGGGCAATTTTTCCGCCGACTATACTGGCATTCTGTGCGCCTCCCGCTTCGAAAGCCAGGCAATCCCGGCCTTCGCAAGGCAGCTCAAGCGCATGAACTGGGCGCGCGTGAACCTCGAGAACATTCGCTTGTCCGAGACACGACTTCGCCTGCTCATGGCGTATTTTCCGAAAGCGAAATTTCGACATGATGAGAGCAATCGTATCAACAAGGTCGACGGCATAGATAACAATGTATGTCCGTTCGCTTCACTCCCGGCCGAATGGGACGCATACCTCGACGGGCTGAGCGCCAATACGAGACAGAAGATCCGGCGCCTGCTCAAGCTGGTAGGCCCCTCGGGAGAGTTTCGCATCACCGAGGCGACGAGCGAAACGATCGATCGCGATCTCAACACGCTTCTCCGGTTCTGGGAAACCAAGTGGCGCCCGCGCAAAGGCGATCTCGTGGACAAGCTTGTCCGTTCAAACCGCGCCATGTTGACCACGAGTTACAGGGCGGGCCTGCTGTTCTTGCCGACGCTGTGGCAGAATGATCGGCCTCTCGCGGCTCTTGCCATCCTGATCGATCCAAGAAAACACAGCTACTTGTTCTACATGACCGGCCGGGACGAAAGTTACGACGGACCGCCGCCCGGAGTAATATTGCATGCTTACAGCATTCGCCGGGCCATCGCCGGCGGCTTCGTGGAGTATGATTTCCTCCGGGGAAACGAGCCTTACAAGTATTCGTTTGGAGTCAAGGAACGACGCATTCGCAGCATTGCCATCAGCACGAGAAGCGGCCTCAATCTTGGCGGCCGACTTGACCGGAGAACCATCGCCGAGGCCCTCGATGAGGCGACCAGGTTGCATCAGGCCGTCAAGCTCTCCGACGCGGAACGCGGCTACCGGCAGATCCTCGATGTCGAGCCAGGAAATGCGGACGCGATCCACCGCCTTGGCCAGCTCTATGCAACGCGAAGCAATCACGCCGCGGCAAAGCGACTGTTCAAGCTGCTTACGACAATCAGGCCCGAGACGCACAAATCCTGGCTCTGTCTTGCACAATCCTGCGAGGCTCTCGACGAGCAACTGGAAGCCGCCCGCAGCTACCGAGAAGTGATCAGGTTGCAGCCGAATGCACCCGACGCATTCACCGCCCTGGGGAGAGTTCTCGTCAAGCTCGAGCTCATTCGAGAATTCGACGAGGCGCTCGCCGTGGTTCTCGGCGAGGCGGACCACCAACCCGACAAACCGGAGTCCACCATGCGCATCCAGCCGGCCAGAGATACAAGGGACGAGCGCTAAACGCCGAACATTGCCCGCACTTCAAAACGGCAGCGCCACGCTGGTCTTGATTTCCTTCAGCACCACGTTACTGCGGACGTAGCGGATGCCGGGGATGCGGAACATGAACTCGTCGAGGAAGCGGTTGTAGGCCGCCATGTCCTGCACGACGACGCGCAAATGATAGTCGGCATCGCCCGTGGTCGCAAAACACTCCAGCACCTCGCGGCGCTTGGTGACGCTGGCCACGAATTCGTCGACGAATTTCGCATCATGCCGCTCCAGGGAGACGTGGAGGATGGCGGACATTGCAAAGCCCGCCTGCTCGCGCGCAACCAGCGCAGCATAACCCTGGATGACGCCGCTCTCCTCCAGCGCCCGCACCCGGCGCCAGCAGGCCGAGGTGGACATCCCGACCTCGTCCGCGAGCTGTTGATTGGTGGCGCGGCCGTCCTTCTGGAGATGGGCGAGAATCCGCGTGTCCTGTTCTTCGATCATGAGACCTCCCCCGCGGTAGATGCTACCACAAATGCCAATATTTTGCAAAATTCTACCGAAGCAGTGCGACTGGACGGGAAAATAGGTAAGACCTACCAGCGGCCCCGGCATAACCTTCCAGCATTGGGCAGGATGTCGCACGAGGTCCGCCATGGACGCCATTCCATCACTCGACAGCTACGAGCTCTCCGACCGCTATGAGCGCGAGGGGGGCCGCGTCTTCCTCACGGGCACGCAGGCCATCGTTCGTATTGCGCTCGACCAGGCGCGACGAGACCGCGCAGCCGGCCTCAACACCGCGGGCTTCATCTCCGGCTATCGGGGCTCGCCGCTCGGCGGCATCGATCTCGAGCTCTGGCGCATCCAGGAGCGGCTGAAGCGGGACCGCATCGAATTTCTTCCCGCCGTGAACGAGGATCTCGCCGCAACAGCCGTGCTGGGCTCGCAGCAGGTCGAGACGCAAGCCGACAGAGACGTCGATGGCGTTTTCGGGCTCTGGTATGGCAAGGGTCCGGGCATCGACCGCTCGGGCGATGCGCTCAAGCACGGCAATGCCTACGGCTCCTCGCCGCATGGCGGCGTGCTGGTGGTCGCCGGCGACGACCATGGTTGCGTCTCCTCTTCGATGCCACACCAGTCCGACGTCGCCTTCATGAGCTGGTTCATGCCGACGCTGCATCCGGCCAACGTCGGGGAATATCTCGCATTCGGCGAATATGGCTATGCGCTGAGCCGCTTTTCCGGCATGTGGGTCGGCTTCAAGGCGATCTCCGAGATCGTGGAATCGGGCGCATCCGTTGCGCTGCGACCGCCCCGTGCCTTCCGCGCGCCCGACTTCACGCCCCCGCCCGGCGGCCTGCACTATCGCTGGCCCGACCTGCCGGGCCCGCAGATCGAGGAACGGCTGGAAGCCAAGAAGCACGCGGTCTACGCCTTCGCCAAGGCCAACCCGATCGACCGCCGCATCTACGATATTCCCGGTGCCACCTACGGCATCGTCACCACGGGCAAGGCGCATCTCGACCTGATGGAGGCGCTGCGGCTGATGGGCCTCGATGAAGCCGCCTGCCGCCGCATCGGCATCGATATCTACAAGGTCGGCATAGTCTGGCCGCTGGCGTTGCATGACGCCATGGAGTTCGTGAAGGGCAAGCGCGAGATCTTGGTGGTCGAGGAGAAGCGCGGCATCATCGAGAGCCAGTTCAAGGAATATTTCTACGACTTTCCCGGCAGCAAGCCCGAACGGATGGTCGGCAAGCATAACGAAACCGGCGCAAGGCTGATCTCCTGGATCGGTGAACTGTCGCCGCGGGCGCTCGCATCGGTGCTCGCGCGCCGGCTCGACCCTATGTTTCCGGGCCTCAATCTCGCCGCGCGCGCAGCCGCCTTGATGCCGGAAGCCGCGCGCACGATCAACGTTGGCGGCGCGACGCGCACGCCCTATTTCTGCTCGGGGTGCCCGCACAACACGTCAACGAAAGTGCCGGAGGGATCGAAGGCCCTGGCCGGCATCGGCTGCCACTTCATGGCGAGCTGGATGGATCGCGAGACCTCCTCGCTGATCCAGATGGGCGGCGAGGGCGTGAACTGGGCGGCGTCGTCGAGATTCACCGGCCGCAAGCACATCTTCCAGAATCTCGGCGAAGGCACTTATTACCACTCGGGCTCGATGGCCATACGGCAGGCGATCGCGGCCAAGGCCAACGTTACCTACAAGATCCTGTTCAACGACGCGGTGGCGATGACCGGAGGTCAGCCGGTCGACGGCCCCGTCAGCGTCCATGCCATTGCCCACAGCGTCCGCGCCGAAGGTGTGACGCGCATCGCCTTGGTGTCGGACGATCCCGCGCAGTTCAGCCCGGCCGATCTGCCGGCCGGCGTCACCATCCATCCCCGCGAGGAGATGGATACCGTGCAGCGCGAGCTGCGCGAGGTTCCCGGCGTCTCGGTGCTGATCTATCAGCAGACCTGTGCGACCGAGAAGCGGCGCCGGCGCAAGCGCGGACAAATGGCCGATCCCAAGCGCTTCGCCTATATCAACGACCTCGTCTGCGAGGGGTGCGGCGACTGTTCGGTCGAATCCAATTGTCTCAGCGTCGAGCCGAAGGAGACGCCGTTTGGCCGCAAGCGGCAGATCAATCTGTCGGCCTGCAACAAGGATTTTTCCTGCCTCAACGGCTTCTGCCCGAGCTTCGTCACGCTCGAGGGAGCGACCCGCCGGAAGAAGAGTGCCAGCGAGATCGACGCGGTCGATCGCGCCGCCGCCCTGCCCCTCGCTTCGCCGGCAACGCTCGACCGGCCCTATGACCTGCTGGTGACCGGCGTCGGCGGCACTGGCGTGATCACCGTCGGCGCGCTGATCGGCATGGCCGCGCATCTGGAACGCCGCGGCGTTTCGGTGCTCGATTTCACCGGCTTCGCGCAGAAATTCGGCCCGGTGCTGAGCTACATCCGTCTGGCCGCTTCGCCGCAAGCGTTGCATCAGGTCCGCATCGACCAGGGCGCGGCCGATGCGTTGATCGGCTGCGACCTCGTGGTCAGCTCCTCGCCGAAGGCCTCCGGCACCTATCGCTGCGGCACCCGCGCAACCGTCAACACCGCGGAGATGCCGACCGGCGACGTGGTTCGCTTCTGCGACGCCGATCTCGCTTCGCCGGCCCGCCTGCGCGCAATCGGCCATGTCGTCGGCGAGCACAATCTCGACACGATCGACGCCAATGCGCTGGCCGAGCGCCTGCTCGGCGATACCGTCTATGCCAACATCATCATGCTGGGCTTTGCCTGGCAGCATGGCCTCGTCCCTGTCTCGCTTGCCGCGCTGCTGCGCGCGATCGAGCTCAACGGCGTCGCAGTCGAACGCAACAAGCAGGCCTTCGCCTGGGGGCGACTCGCCGCAGCCGATCCGGACTTCGTGCCGAAGGCGAACGATCAACCCGAAGCCGAGACGCTCGACCGGCTCATCGCGCGGCGAGCCGAGTTCCTGACGGCCTATCAGAACGAGGCCTATGCGGCTCGCTACCGCACGATCATCGCCGGAGTCCGCAATGCCGAGGCGAAGCTGAACAGCGAGGCGCTGACCGAGGCGGTCGCGCGCAGCCTGTTCAAGCTGATGGCCTACAAGGACGAGTACGAGGTAGCGCGTCTGCACATGCAAAGTGGCTTCCTCGTCGAACTGAACCGCGAGTTCGAGGACGGATTCAGCGTTCGATATCACCTTGCGCCGCCCTTCCTGCCCGGCAGGCGCGACGCACGCGGACGTCCGCGCAAGCGCGCCTTCGGGCCGTGGATCCAGTTCCCGCTCGCTGTGCTGGCGCGCTTGAAGGGGCTGCGCGGAACGCCGTTCGATCCCTTCGGCTACACCGCAGAGCGCCGCGCCGAGCGCGAGCTGATCGCCTGGTATGAGGGCTTGATCGAACGGATGCTCGGCCAGCTCGACACCGCGCGTCTTGCGGATCTCGTCGCGATTGCAAACGTGGCGATGGAGATTCGCGGCTACGGGCCGGTCAAGGAGGCTGCGATCCGGACAACGAAAACGGAGGTCGAGCGGCTGTTCGATGCACTCCACACGCCATCGCCGGTCGGGATGCGCGCAACCGGTTGACGCGGAGCCGGCGAGGCCTCAGCCTCTGGGTCCAGGGGGCGCTCTGGTGCGTCCGCCAACCGGATGATGCATCATGAATTTCGACCAGTTGACCCTGAGCCAGGCTGTAGCCGAGCTTCGCGCCGGAACGGTCACGAGCACCGCCCTGACAACGGAGGCGCTCGCCCGCGCCAGGACCAACGCCGATCTCAATGCCTTCGTTACGCTGGACGAGGCCGGCGCCCTCGAGGCAGCCGCAGCATTCGACGCCAAGGGCGACACGGGCCGGCCGCTCGGCGGTGCGCCCGTCGTCATCAAGGACAATATCGAGGTGGCGGGGCTGCCTTGCAGCGCCGGCACGCCCGCGCTCAAGAACTACGTTCCAAAGGCCGATGCGCCGGTCGTGGCAAAGCTGCGCGCCGCGGGCGCGATCATCCTCGGCAAGACCAGCATGCATGAGCTCGCCTTTGGGATCTCCGGCTACAACACGGCGTTCAAGACCGGGGCGGAGTTCGGCGTACGAAACGCCTATGACAGATCCCTGATCGCCGGCGGCTCGTCGTCCGGAACGGGCGCAGCGATCGGCGCTCGCATCGTCGCGGGCGGCCTCGGCACCGATACCGGCGGATCGGTCCGCGTGCCCGCAGCGCTGAACGGATGCGCCTCGTTGCGGCCAACGGTCGGGCGCTATCCGCAAGAGGGCATTGCGCCAATCTCGCATACGCGCGATACCGCCGGCCCGATGGCCGCGACCATGGCCGACGTGGAGCTGCTCGATCGCGTGATCGCGGGCGGCGATGCGGTCGCGGCAGCCGACCTGAAGCAAGTTCGGATCGGCATCGTGAAGACGATGCTGACTCACCTCGATGCCGATACCGAAGCCGCCTTCCAGGCCGCTATCGCGCAAATGAAGACGCACGGGGTCGGGATCGTCGAGGTCGAGATGCCGCAGCTCGCCGAACTCAACGGCCGGATCGGCTTCCCCGTCGCGCTGTATGAAGCCCATGACGACATGGTCTCGTATCTGAAGCACACCGGCACGGGCCTCACCATCGAAGCGCTGGCGAACGAAATCTCCAGCCCCGACGTGAAAGGCACCTATGATGGCCTCGTCATCCCGCGCAAGCTGCCGGGTCCCGACGGCACGCTGGTCGATGCCGGGCCAGTCTACGATGCCGCGATCAAGACAGCGCGGCCCGCGCTGCAGGCGCTCTACAGCGATACGTTTTCGCGCAACGGGCTCGACGCCCTTGCTTTTCCGACCACGCCGCGCGTCGCTATCCCCTCCAACCCCGACTCCAGCAGCCCCGAGAATTTCGCGCTGTTCATCCAGAACACCGATCCCGGCAGCAATGCCGGCATTCCCGGCATCCAGATCCCGATTGCTCTCGGCGCCAGCAGCAGACTTCCGATCGGGCTCGAGCTCGACGGTCCCGCGGGAAGTGATCGTCGTCTGCTTGCGATCGGCATGGCACTCGACAGCGTGTTTGGCCGGTTGCCGCCGCCGCATCGCTCATGAATAGGGATTGATCAGCTTCTGCTGCTCGGCACTGTGGTGCACGAGCAGGTCGATGAAGGTTCTGACCTTCGCCGACAGGTGATGACGGTGCGGATAGACCGCGTTCATCGAGAGCTCGATCGTGCGATATTCCGGCAAGAGGCGTACCAGGCGGCCGGCTTCGAGGTCGTCCTGGATCAGGAATCCCGCCATCAGGCACACGGCAGCTCCCGCCAGCGCGACCTCGCGCAGCGCTTCGCCGCTGTTGGTGACGAAGCTGCCCGAAATGCGCACGGAAGCCGGCGTGCCCTTGCGGTCGAGGAAGCGCCATTCGTCGCCGAACGGATAGTTCAGGTGCCGGCCACAATTGTGCCCGGCGAGCTCGTCGAGCTTCTGCACCCGGCCGTGCTTTTCGATATAGTCATGCGAGCAGCACAGGACGTGGCGCCAGGTGGCGAGGCTCCGCACGATCAGGCTCGAATCCGGCGGTTGTGTCATGCGCAGGGCGACGTCGTAACCTTCCTCGATCAGATCAACCTCGGCCTCCCCCATGCGCAGGTCGATCCTGAGTTCCGGATAGGTCGACAGAAGCCGCGCCACGACCGGCGCGACCAGGGGCACCATGTGCGTGGCGACGTGAATGCGCAGCGTTCCGCGCGGCACCGACTGCAATTCGCTCGCGATGTCGTCGGCCTGTTCGAGGTCGGCGAGAATCTGCGTTGAGCGGTCGTAATAGGCTTTGCGGATCTCAGTCAGGCTGACCTTCCTCGTGGTGCGGTTGAGCAGCCGCACACCGAGCCGGTCTTCGAGCGCCTGAACGTGGTTGCTCACCATCGTCGTGGACATGTCGAGTCGGCGGGCCGCGGCCGAGAAGCCGCCGCTATCGACCACGCGGACAAAGGCAGTGAGGCTGGTGAAACGGTCCATCTCGCAGCTCCCGCGATTATCAAATCCCGATGGATAATCCTTCCAATCGCTGGCGGATTATCACAACTGCCGGGACGACGCATCTTAATCCCATCAAGAAGGCGTCCCGTCGAGGCGGGGCGCGCGGGGAATTCGAGGATGCCATGTCGAACGCTTATGTTACTGAAACCAATGAGAAAATCAGCCTTCGCCCATCCCACCCAGCGATCCAGCGCGTGGCCCTCGCCTTGGCGTCGGCGCTCGGAATCGCCGCGGCCGGGCACTTCGGCTACGACTACGTCACGACCGGCCGCTATCTGGAATCCACCGATGACGCCTATGTGAAGGCGGACTCGACGATCATCGCGCCGAAGGTCTCCGGCTACATCGCGAAGGTGCTGGTCCGCGACAACGAGAAGGTTCGGGCCGGCCAGGTGCTGGCCAAGATCGACGACCGCGACTTCAAGACCGCCCTCGACCAGGCCAGAGCCGACGTCGCCGCCGCGCAGGCCTCCGTGCGCAACCTCGATGCACAGCTCGAACTGCAGCAGCCGATCATCGAGCAGAGCACCGCCGATGTCACTGCCGCGGAGGCCAACCTGAAATTCGCGCAGGAGGAGCGCGCCCGGTACGACGATCTCATGAAGACAGGTTCGGGCACGGTCCAGCGCGCGCAGCAGACCGATGCCACGCTGCGGGCCAGCAACGCGCAA
>JAEYTQ010000483.1 GCA_023433965.1 Pseudomonadota bacterium
TTTTGTCGATCAACGTCCTGGTCGGCACGGCGCGTTGCGCCTTTGCCAATCCCACGGCACTTCCTCTGGTCGACGTCCAATGATTTCAGCGCTGGAAGACAACCTTCCCGCCGACGAGCGTCATGTCCGCTTTGATGTCCTTGATCTGCTCGTCCGGCACGGCCGTGTAGTCCGCGGAGAGCACCACCATGTCCGCCAGCTTTCCCGGTTCGATCGTCCCTTTGCGCGTCTCCTCGAACGTGTAGCGCGACGCCGCGCTGGTGTAGAGCCGCAGGGCCTGCTCGCGGGTAATCGCCTCTGCCGAGCCGTAGACGTTGCCGTTGGGGTCCTTCCGCGTCACCATCACGTAAATGTTGAGGAAGGGATTGATCGGGTTCACCGGAAAATCGGTGCCGGCCCCGAGGCTCTCGAGCCCCATCTTTTCGATCAACGTCCTCGTCGGCACGGCGCGGTCAGCGGTCGCTTTGCCGAGGAATCGTTCGACGGTTGCTGCCTTGTCCCACATGAAGGCATTCTGGAAATCGACACGAGCTCCCAGCTTTTGCGCACGCTCCATCTGTTCCGGCCGGATCAGGCTGGCGTGAATGAGGATGAAGCGGCGGTCGCGGATCGATTTCTCTTTGTCCACCGCCTCGAAGGCATCGAGCACCTGGTCGATACCGAGGTCGCCGACCACGTGGACGCCAACTCGCCAATCATATCGGTTACAGATGGAGATGAGCTGCCTCAGCCGCTCGGGCGTCTGCTGGGCAACCCCGTGGTAGTTGTCATGGGAATCGGGATAGACGTCGCGCATGAGCGCGGTCTTCAGCGTCATGCCGCCGTCGTAGAAGATCTTGATGCCGGCGAACTTCAGCCATTCGTCGCCGAAACCCGAAGCGGCGCCATTGCCTGACATGATCGCTTCCCATGCGGTCAGGTCGGCCGGCGGCTCCGGTCGAAACATCACGCCGGTGCGCAACGTGGCTTTACCGGCTGCGGCAAGTTTCTGCAGCGTGCGGATGTCGCGAGGCTCTGTCGCGCCTTCGACTGCGCTCGTGATACCGAAGCTGTTGAGGAAGCCCTGGGCAATGGTGAACTGCCGCATTTCGTCGTCTTCCGTCCAGGGCGGGACGGCCTTTTCGACCCGGTCGATCGCCGTCTCCACGAGCAGGCCGGTCAATTCACCGGCCGCGTCGCGCTCAAACTTGCCCCCACTCGGATCTTCCGTGGTCTTGTCGACGCCCACCCGCTGCAGGGCCATGGTGTTCGCCATCGAGAAGTGCCCGACGGTGCGAAGATAGACTGGATTGTTGGGAGCGACGCTATCGATCTCCTGCCGCGTCAGATAACGCTTCTCGGCGAGTTGTGACGGCGGATGCCAGGCGCCACCGACGATCCACTCGCCCGGCTTTCTCTTCTCAGCGAATGCCTTGATGGCCGCGAGCGCTTCGGCGACCGTCTTGGCTCGGCCCATGATGACGACGTAGTCGCCAAGGCCAGCGGCCTTGAAGTGAGTGTGGGTATCGATCAATCCGGGAATGACGGTTTTGCCGGCTACATCGAGCACGCGCGTCCGGGCGCCTGCAAGGGCTTTCATCGAAGCACTGGTTCCGGTCGCGAGGATCTTCCCGTCTGCGACAGCCACTGCCTCCGTGATCGTCGATCGGTCGTCCAGCGTCAGAACCTTGCCATTGATGAGGACCAGGTCAGGTGCTTTGAGCTCCGGCTGCTGCCCCGCGACATCTGCGATGCCAGCGATCCACATGCTCGTGGCAACGATGGCAGATGCCGCCAGTTTGCGAACCATGACGTCCCCCTTGATCTTGCTTTTGCCGGACGAAAGATCCGTCAAGGGTATCTTTGATCAAACGCGGGTTCAACGCTTCTCAGTCGTGGCAGCGTCCGCATGGTGGGCAAAGCGAAAGCGCGTCCACCAGTCGTTCAACAAGGGGAGAGGGTTCGTGGGCACCGCGCTTTGCGCCTTTGCCGACCCTACGATGCCAGGATCACACCGTTTCCAACTGATCCGCCGCGCGCTTCTTCTTCGCCTTCGCCTGGCCGAGCAGGGGGCCCGCGGTCAGCGCCGCCGTGTCGGCGACGCCCGGATCGCGCGAGATCATCGCGGCGACGATGGCGCCGTCGATGATGAGGCCGAGCTGATGCGCGAGCACCGCGGGCTCGGCTGATCCGAGCTCGCCGGCGAGCTTCTCGATGTGGCCGAGCACGATCTTCTTATGCTTCAGCGCGATGTTGCGAAACTGCTTGGCGTCCTTGTCGTGCTCGCCGACGGCGTTGATGAAGGGGCAGCCGTAGAAGCGCTCCTCCGCGAACCAGCTCTTCAAAGCGGGGAAGATTCGCGTGAGCTTGGCCTGCGCATCGCCGCCGCCATCTTCCATGGCGGCAATGAACCATTCGCGCCATTGCTTGCCTTCGCTTTCCAGCACGGCGTTGACGAGATTGGTTTTGGAGCCGAACAATTTATAGAGCGTGGTCTTGGCGGTGCCGGCTTCCTCGATGATCGCATCGATGCCGGTGGCATTGATGCCGTTCTTGCAGAACAGATGCGATGCGGCGCTGAGCAGGCGCCCGCGCGCGGATTCGTCGTCGCTTGCAACAGCGTGGGGCGAATTCGAGCTCTTCTTCGATGAAGTCTTTGCCATAGCTGCAACTTAATCGCAGCTGCGCGACATCAGCAAGCCGCATCTGGTTGACGCTGAAAAGATTCGCAAGATGACGTTCACCTGCACCGCGTTTGTGCAGCGCGCCGTCGGTCAATTCCTGGGCAAGCCACTAACCGGCTCACCCTCCTCGCGTTTTGATCCTGGCTGGTCTTGGAACGCTCCGTGCAAGGAAACAGACCGTTCGGTATCCTGCCGATTTCCACTTCTGCCAGGGAGAAGATTGATGACTGCCGTCGTTCAGAAGACAGCGCTGACGGGGTGCCTCGCGCCCATCGACAAGAATGGCCTCGAGCAACTGATCGCGAGCGGCAAGGCGAATCCGAAGGTCATCAAGACCTTGAAATGCAAGACGGTCGCGGAAGGAAAATTCCGTCACGCCAACTACATCCGCAGCCTGCCGCCCTACATCGTCGACGAGCCGCCGGGGCTGTTGGGCGACGACACCGCGCCGAACCCGTCCGAAGCCTCGCTCGCCGCGCTCGGCTCGTGCCTTGCGGTCGGCCTGCACGCCAACGCCGTGCATCGCGGCTGGACCGTCAACAAGCTCGAGCTCGAGCTCGAGGGCGATCTCAACATCACCGCGGTCTGGGGCACCGGCGACACCTCGGACAAGCCGGTCGGCTTCACGGACGTGCGCGTCAAGGTCGACATGGAATGCGAGGGCGTCTCTGCGGACGAGATCAACGCGCTGGTCGCGCATGTGAAGAAATGGTCGCCGGTCGCCAACACCTTCACCCGTCCGGTCAATCTCGAAGTCGGCATCTAGCAAGCGGCAATCAGGAAGGTGCGGGAGACGATCATGGGTTCACTGGCTTTATCGCGGGCCGACGTTCTGGATCAACCCGCACCGTCCATTGCGGGCGAGGTGGCGCGGATCGCGCGCGAGGAGCTCGCGCCGCTCGCCGCCGGCATCGACGAGGGCACGGTCTATCCGGCCGAAGTGCTGCGCAAACTCGGTGCAGTTGGGGCATGGGGCAGCCATGTCCCTCACGAAGGCCTCGCCGATCTGCGCAGTGCCATCCAGGCGATGGCGGCGATCGGGGAGGTCTGCGGTTCGACGGCTTTCATGGCCTGGTGCCAGAGCACGCTGGTCTGGTACGCGGCCAATTCGACCAACGTGAAGCTCGCCAAACGCTTCGGCGATGCCTTCTCGACGGGGCGCGTGCTCGGCGGCACCGGGCTGTCCAATCCCATGAAGAGCTTCTTCGGCATCGAGAAATTGAAGCTGAAGGGGCGCAAGGTCGAGGGCGGCTACGTCGTGCGCGGCGCGCTGCCCTGGGTCTCCAACCTCGGGCCCGACCATTATTTCGGCACCATTTTCGAGTGTGAGGACGAGCCGGGCAGCGCAAGTGGCGCGCCAGGCTTGGTGATGTTCCTCGCCGACTGCTCGGACCCCGCGATCACGTTGACGCCGTGCAAGCCGTTCCTCGCGATGGACGGCACCGGCACTTACGGCGTGCAGTTCCGCGACGTCTTCGTGCCGGACGAGCTGATCCTGGCCGATCCCGCCGCGCCCTTCGTCAAGAAGATCCGCGCTGGATTCATCCTGCTCCAGGCCGGCATGGCGCTCGGGGTGATCAAGGACTGCATCAACATCATGGGTGAGGTCGATGGCTCGCTCGGCCACATCAACCGCTATCTGACGCAGCAACCGGTGCATTTCCGCGATCTCGCCGCCGAGCTCGAGGCCGAGACCATGGCGCTGGCCTGCGATCCCTACAACGAGGAGGAGACCTACTGGCGCAAGGTGATCGCGCTGCGCTTGCGCGCCGGCGAGGCCAGCGTCGCGGCGGCGCATGCGGCCATGCTGCATTGTGGCGCGCGCGGCTACCTCAAGAGCCACCGCGCGCAGCGGCGCCTGCGCGAGGCCTATTTCGTCGCGATCGTCACGCCGGCGACCAAGCAGCTGCGCAAGATGCTCGCCGATTCCTGAGTTTTGCGAGTCCACCCCAGAAGACCACTCAACCTCAACGGAGAGGCTGCCAATGACGGACGTTCTGATCTCTGCCAGCGAACTTGCCGATCTCTTGAAGCTCGAACCGTGTGTCGTGATCGACACCCGCAATCCCGACGCCTACGCCGCCGGGCACCTGCCCAATGCCGTGAACGTGCACGAGATCTTCACGTTCCTCGCGACCTCGACACCGGAAGGAATCAGCGAGCTCAAGACCAAATTCGCCGACGCGTTCGGCACCGCCGGCCTTTCCGGCAAGGAAACGGCCGTGGTCTACGAGCAGTCGATGAATTCGGGCTTCGGCCAGTCCTGCCGCGGCTATTACTTGCTCACCATGCTCGGCTATCCCAAGGTGAAGGTGTTGCATGGCGGCTTCGACGCCTGGGCGGCTGCGGGTCTGCCCGTTACCAAGGACGTTCCGACGCCAGTGAAGGCCTCGTTCCCGATCGTGCCGGAAGCGGGCGAGATCCTGATCGATGCCAAGACCATGCTCGCCGCGGTCGGCAAGCCCGGCATCGCCATCCTCGACGTACGCGACGTCGACGAGTGGATCGGCGACAGCTCGTCCCCCTACGGCAAGGATTTCTGCCCGCGCAAGGGCCGCATCCCCGGTGCTGTCTGGCTGGAATGGTACCGCATGATGAAGCCGACCGCCGATGGCCCGCGCTTCAAGTCCAAGGACGAGATCCTGGCCGAATGCGCCACGGTCGGCATCTCGCCGACGACGCCGGTCTATCTCTACTGCTTCAAGGGCGCGCGT
>JAEYTQ010000519.1 GCA_023433965.1 Pseudomonadota bacterium
ACGGCATTCGACAGCGCGAAATCGATGATGCGGGACTTGCCGCCGAAATAGACCGCCGGCTTGGCGCGCCGGTCGGTCAGCTCCAGCAGCCGGCTGCCGCGTCCACCGGCCAGGACGAAGGCCAGCGCCTGACGGGCAAGCGGTTCGGGTCTCGCGGCACTCATGTCATCCTCCCACAACTCCGGCGCTCGCGAGAAGCCTCCCGGCCGCGCTCATTGGAACTGATAGTATCGGTACGAATAGTAAAGCGTGAAGATGGTTGATGGTTGCGCATGCGCGGGAAGCTAAATCCCTTGCCGCGTGATCAGGCCTCAGCCGTCGTCGCGGTGTCACAGGCGGCGAGGTCATCGGCGCCGGACGGCTGATCAGAACGGAGGCAGACGTTTTGTGCGGTGCACGAAAATTCCGGGCTTTTAAGATTCTTGGCTTTGACTTGGCGCAAGGATGCCCGATCATGACGCTGCGATCCTTTTCCAAGCGAGAGGTCAGACAGGGAGTAGGACGATGAGGATCTGGAAGACGGCGATTGCCTGTTCCTTGGCCGGCGCGGTCATGGCGGCCCAGATCGGGCAGGCCACAGCGGGCCCGATGCCGACCAACGTTGCGACGATGAAGGCTGCGGCCGGGGATAATGTCACCCCGGTGCATTGGCGCGGCGGCGGCTGGGGCTTTGCCCTCGGTGGTCTCGCAGCCGGCGCGATCATCGGCGGCGCCATCGCCAGCGGCGCGCCATACGGCTACTATGGCAGACCTTACTACGGTGGCTACGGCTACGGATATCCGGGCTATGGCTACGGATATCCAGGCTACGGTTATGGTTATGCCCCCGCCTATTACGGTGGCTATGGCTATGCACCGGCCTATCCGCGATACTATCGGCCCTATCGTCCGTACTACAGCTACGGCTATTACCGGCCTTACCGGGCCTATCATCGCCCGTACCGTGTCTATCACCGTCACTATTATCGCCGCTGGTGAACGGCAGGGAGCTGGGACGACGACAGCCACACCATCAGGCTCATGCATGACAAATGCATGAGCTGGATTGCTGCGAGATGCAGCGGGCCGGACGCGAGGCGATGCCCGCGCATCATTGCGTATGCGATTTCCGCAGCGCCTTCATCCGCGGCCGCATCGTCTCCGTGCCGGCCGCACGTGGGCTCGGCACGATGAGTGCGGGCGTCGTTCGCGTCTCCGCGGAACAGGCCGGCGCTACTGCTCGAGGCGGCGGGCCAGATAGAGGGCGGTCTTCCCGCCGGCTTTGGCGACCTGCACCGGCGTTCCCGACGCGACGATGCGGCCGCCCTCGTCGCCGGCGCCGGGCCCGAGATCGATGATCCAGTCGCTGTACGCCACCACGTCCATGTCGTGCTCGACCACGATCACGCTGTTGCCGGCGTCCACGATCCGCTCCAGCTGCGCGATCAGCCGCTCGACGTCGCGCGGGTGAAGGCCGGTGGTCGGCTCGTCCAGGACATAGAGCGTGTGGCCGCGTTGTTGGCGCATCAGCTCGGTCGCGAGCTTGATGCGCTGGGCTTCGCCACCGGACAATTCCGTCGCGGACTGGCCGAGGCGGATATAGCCGAGGCCGACCTCGCGCACGACCGACAGGGCGCGGTCCAGCGTTGCATCGCCTTTGAAGAAGTCGAAGGCCTCGTCGACGCGCATCGCCAGCACGTCGGCGATGGATTTGCCGCGGATCTTCACTTCGAGCGTCTTGTCGTTGTAGCGCGCTCCCTTGCAGGTCGGGCAGGGCGCGTAGACGCTGGGCAGGAATAAGAGCTCGACGCAGACGAAGCCCTCGCCCTCGCAGGTCGCACACCGGCCTTTGGCGACGTTGAACGAGAAGCGCCCGGCATCGTAGCGGCGCGACTTTGCCTGCGGCGTCGCCGCGAACAGTTTTCGCACATGGTCGAACAGGCCCGTATAGGTCGCAAGGTTGGAGCGCGGCGTGCGGCCGATCGGCTTCTGATCGACGACGACGAGGCGGTTGATTTGATCGAGGCCGGCAACGATCTTGCCGCCCAGCGTCTCCACCGTCGCGGTCAGGCTGTCGTCATCGGCATCAGAGGTAAGCGCATGGCCGAGACGGGCAGCCACGGTGTCGACGAGGAATTGACTGATCAGGCTCGATTTGCCCGAGCCGGACACGCCGGTGACGCTGGCGATGACGCAGAGCGGAATGTCGACGTCGAGGCCCCGCAGATTGTTGCGGGTCACGCCCCTGAGCTTCAGATGTCCCCGCGGCTGGCGACGGACCGTCGGCAGCGGCTTTCGGGGATGAACGAGGTAATGCGCGGTTTGCGAAGCCTCGATCCCGCCGAGCCCCGCCGGCGGACCGCTGTAGAGGATGCGTCCGCCGCCGTCGCCGGCGTCGGGGCCGACGTCGACCAGCCAGTCCGCATGCCTGATCAGTTCGATCTCGTGCTCGACGACAAAGATCGAATTGCCCGCGCGTTTCAGCCGATCGAGCGCCCGCAGCAGCGCCTCGGTGTCGGCGGGATGCAGGCCGGCCGACGGTTCGTCGAGCACATAGACGACGCCGAACAGATTGGAGCGGACCTGCGTCGCCAGGCGCAATCGCTGCAGCTCGCCCGGCGAGAGCGTCGGCGTGCTGCGTTCACAGGCGAGATAACCAAGACCGAGATCGAGCAGGACGGCGAGCCGCGCCGACAGATCCTCGCAGATGCGCCTGACGACGACGGTCTTCTCCGACTTGTCGCTCGAGGCTCTGGCGAACGGCGCAACGACCTCGTGCATTTGCTTGAGCGGCAGGTGCGACATCTCGGCGATGGTAAGGCCTGCGAACCTGACCTTGAGAGCTTCCGGCTTCAGTCTCGTGCCATGGCATGTCGGGCAGTCCCGCGTGATCATGAATTGCGCGACGCGTCGCTTCATCATCGCGCTTTCGGACTTGGCGTAGGTCTGCATCACGTAGCGCCTGGCGCCTGTGAAGGTGCCTTGATAGCTCGGCTCCTCCTTGCGCCGCAGGGCGCGCCTGACCTCCGCGGCATCATAGCCGGCATAGACAGGAACGGTCGGCTGCTCCTCGGTGAACAGGATCCAGTCGCGGTCCTTCTTCGGCAACTCGCGCCAGGGCTTGTCGACGTCGTAGCCGAGCGTCGTCAGGATGTCGCGGAGGTTCTGCCCCTGCCAGGCGCTCGGCCAGGCCGCGACGGCGCGCTCGCGGATCGTCTTGGTGTCGTCGGGCACCATCGACTTCTCGGTGACGTCGAGCATCCGGCCGATGCCGTGGCAGGTCGGGCAAGCGCCCTCCGGCGTGTTCGGCGAGAACGCCTCCGCATAGAGCATCGGCTGTCCGCGCGGGTAATCGCCGGCGCGGGAATACAGCATTCTCAAGAGGTTCGAAATCGTGGTGACGCTGCCGACCGATGACCGCGTCGTCGGTGCCCCGCGCTGCTGCTGCAGCGCCACCGCGGGCGGCAGGCCTTCGATGTCGTCGACCTCCGGGATCTGCATCTGGTGGAAGAGCCGCCGTGCGTACGGCGACACCGATTCGAGATAGCGGCGCTGCGCCTCGGCATAGATCGTCCCGAATGCGAGCGAGGATTTCCCCGAGCCCGACACGCCGGTGAACACCACGAGTGCGTTGCGCGGGATCTCGACGTCGACGTTCCTCAGATTGTGCTCGCGCGCGCCTCGGACGCGCACGAAGCCGTCGTCCTGCATCAGGCCGGATTGTCCTGGTCGATCGTCCATCATGCCTCCGTCGGCTCCCCGAAGGGATCAACGGCAAGATCGCAGGATGGGTCCCTCGAGGCCATGGGCCTCGTTGTCTGTTGCGACTGAGAGATCCGTCCTGCAGATCGGCGGGCGCCGGCGGATTTGCGCCGGCGTCCGCCGTCGCGCCACGCTCAGCCAGGCCCTGCGCCTTGCGTCGCGGTGTACACTGCGTAGAGCGATTGGCTCGCAGCCATGAACAAACGGTTGCGCTTGGGGCCGCCGAAACAGACGTTGCCGCAGACTTCCGGCAGGCGGATGCGGCCGAGCAGCTTGCCCTCCGGCGACCACACCGTCACGCCGCTGTAGCCGACGGCGCGGCCGGCATTGCTGGAGGCCCAGAGATTGCCGTTGACGTCGCAGCGCAGGCCGTCCGGTCCGCACTTCACGCCGTCGATCACGCAATCGCTGAACTTCTTCAGGTTCGACAGCTTGTTGTCGCTGCCGACATCGAACACGAAGATCTCACCCTTGCCGCCGGGACCGGTATCGCCCGGCCCTTTGCCGGTCGAGGCGATGTAGAGCTTCTTGTAGTCGGGTGAGAAGCACAGCCCGT
>JAEYTQ010000553.1 GCA_023433965.1 Pseudomonadota bacterium
TTCCTGATCCGATCCGCAAGCGCGGACGGTCTGAGAATCCTCGCTTGATTGTTCCTAGTCAACACGGACGGGGTCAAACCGTTGCATTCAGGACGAAGGGAAGGTCACCGGCGCGGTATCGCCGCAGGCGCTCGGTGTTGCGAAGCTGCGGCGGAAGATCGACATTGGAAGCGTTCGGCGCTTGACGCCGGGCGTATCGAATGGGGCCTTGCGATGAAGATTTCCGACCGCGACGTGCTGCTGGTGATCGACGTCCAGAACGACTTCTGCAGCGGCGGAGCGCTCGCCGTCCCCGCTGGCGAGAAGGTCGTCCCCGCCATCAACAGGATCGCCCAAAAATTCGCCAATGTGGGGCTGACCCAGGACTGGCATCCTCGCGACCACGTCTCGTTCGCGCCGAACCATTCCGGCAAGCAGCCGTTCGAGACCATCGAGCTCGACTATGGTCGGCAGGTGCTCTGGCCGACGCATTGCGTGCAAGGTACGGCCGGCGCCGAATTCCATCGCGATCTCGACGTGACGCGAGCGAGCCTCGTCGTGCGCAAGGGCTTTCGCCGCGGGATCGATTCCTATTCGGCGCTGTTCGAGAACGACCATCGGACACCGACCGGGCTGCTCGGCTATTTGCGCGAACGCGAGCTGAGAAGCGTTTTTGTCGCCGGTCTGGCGCTGGACTTCTGCGTCCGATTTTCGGCGGAAGATGCGCGCAAGGCGGGGCTGGAGGTGGCCGTCATCGAGGATGCCTGCCGCGGCATCGATCTCGACGGCTCGGTCGCGGCGACCCATCGGAATTTTCGGGAGCTCGGCATCGCCGTGGTGAGCCTGGAGGCGTTCTTGTGATGAGATCGAGGTAGCCATGGTGGAGAAGACCGCCCAACCGCCGCACGGATCAGGCCGTGCTCCAGACGATCCGCGGCTGTGGCCGTTCGCGGCGGCCCAGCTTGCCATGGATGCCTGCTTCTGGTGGCTGGAGCGCGCGCCTGTGGAGCAGGCAGGCAGCAGCCTGCCATGGACGACACCCAACAGTGTCGCGCTGGAGCTCGCAACGATGCAACTGCGCGATTGCTCCCGGATCCCGTCCGGCCAAGCGGCGCTGGTCTGCGCGCCTTACGCGCTGCACCGGGCCCTGATCGCCGATTTCGCTCCCGGCCATAGCGTGGTGCAGTCGTTGCAGGATGGCGGCATCGACCGGGTCTATCTCACCGACTGGCGGTCGGCGACCTCGGACATGCGCTATCTCTCCATCGACAGCTATCTCGGCGATCTCAACGTCGCCATCGACGAGATCGGCGCGCCGGTCGATCTCGTCGGGCTGTGCCAGGGCGGATGGCTGTCGCTGGTCTATGCGGCGCGCTTTCCAGCCAAGGTGCGGCGGCTGGTTTTGGTCGGCGCTCCCGTGGACTCGTCGATCGAGTCCTCGCTGTCCCGGCTCGCCCGCAACGCGCCGGAGCTGGTCTATGAGCAACTGGTTGCGCGGGGCGGCGGCAATGTCAGCGGCGAGGAGATGCTGCGCTTGTGGTCCAAGGCGCCGGATCACGACGATATCGTGGCGGCCTTGCAACGGGATCTGTCGGACGAGCAGGGCAGTGCGCTGCTTGCGCGCTTCGACTGCTGGAACGCCGCGACGCTCAATCTGCCGGGCGCCTATTATCTCGAGATCGTCAACGGGATTTTCCGGGAGAACCGGATCGCCGGGGGCAGCTTCGTCGCGCTCGGCCGGCCGATCGATCTGAAGACCGTCAAGACGCCGATCTTCCTGCTGGCCGGGCTCGACGACGATGTGGTGCCCGCCACGCAAGCGCTCGCCACGGCCAATCTCGTCGGCACGCCGCCAGCTTTCATTGCGGCGGCATCCGAGCCCAGCAATCATCTCGGCCTGTTCATGGGCGCGCGCACCCACGCGCAGGCTTGGCCGCGCATCGCCGAATGGCTGCGCGGCGATCTGCCGGGCGTGCTGGCCCGCAGCGCCTGAGATCGCCGGCTCCGGACCGAGCGGGGCGCAATTCCGTTATGCATGATGGCCGATGGCCTGCACGGGGCCGGACCGATGGGTTACATAGGGTCTGAGCTGACGGTCGGTGGCCGCCGGGAAGAGACTTAAGGGTGCTGCGCTCGATGACATTCCACTCGATCTACGCCCACGGATTTGCGCGCGTGGCGGCCTGTGTCACCACGTCCCATGTCGCCGATCCCACGGCCAACGCCAAGGCTGTCGTGGCGGCGGCCGAGGCCTGCCACGAGCAATCGGTGGCGGTCGCCGTCTTTCCCGAGCTGTGCCTGTCCGGCTATGCCATCGAGGATCTGGTCAAGCAGGATCCGCTGCTCGATGCCGTCGAGCGTGGGCTCGCGGCCATCGTGGAGGCCTCCGCGCGGCTGATGACGGTCCTGATCGTCGGGGCACCGCTGCGCTTCGGCAATCGCATCTACAATTGCGCCGTCGTGATCCATCGCGGCCACGTCCTGGGCGTGGTGCCGAAATCCTACTTGCCGACCTACCGTGAATTCTACGAGGGACGGCATTTCGCCTCCGGCGCCGGCATGGCGGGCGAGACCATTTCTTTTGGCGGGCTGCATGCCCCGTTCGGCGTCGATCTGCTGTTTTCAGCCGAGGACGTCCCCGGCCTCACCATCGGCGTCGAGATCTGCGAGGACATGTGGATCCCGGTGACGCCGGCCTCCGAGCTCGCGCTTGCCGGCGCGAGCGTGCTGATCAACCTCTCGGGCAGCCCGATCACGATCGGCCGGGCGCGCTCGCGCGCGCTGCTGTGCCAATCGACATCGGCGCGCTGTCTCGCCGCTTACGTCTACGCGGCCGCCGGGGCAGGGGAATCGACCACGGATCTGTCCTGGGACGGCCAGACCTCGATCTACGAGAACGGCGTGCTGCTGGCCGAGGGCGAGCGGTTCCGGCAGAGCGGCCAGATCACCATAGCGGATATCGATCTCGACCTGCTGAGGCAGGAGCGCGCGCTGATGGGTACGTTCGACGACAATCGCCGCCAGCGCGAGGCGTTTTTCCGCAAGGTGACATTCGCGTTGAAGCCGCCGGCGGCCGACATCGGCTTCCTGCGCAAGGTCGAGCGCTTCCCGTTCGTGCCGAGCGACGAAAGCCTGCTCGAGCAGGATTGCTACGAGGCCTACAACATCCAGGTCGCGGGCCTCGTGCAGCGCATGCGCGCCACCGGCACCAAGCGCGTCGTGATCGGCGTCTCGGGCGGGCTCGATTCCACCCACGCGCTGATCGTGGCCGCGAAGGCGGTCGATCTGCTCGGCCTGCCGCGCGAGAACATCCTGGCCTACACCATGCCGGGCTTTGCCACCGGCAGCGAGAGCAAGACCCATGCGCTGGCGCTGATGCAGGCGCTGCACACGAGCTGGCAGGAGCTCGACATCCGCACCACGGCGACGCAGATGCTGAAGGACATCGGTCATCCCTTCGGCCGGGGCGAGAAGGTCTACGACGTCACCTTCGAGAACGTTCAGGCCGGCCTGCGTACGGATTATCTGTTCCGGCTCGCCAACCATCACGGCGGCATCGTGATCGGCACCGGCGATCTCTCCGAGCTCGCGCTCGGCTGGTGCACCTATGGCGTCGGCGACCAGATGGCGCATTACAACGTCAATGCCGGGGTGCCGAAGACGCTGATCCAGCACCTGATCCGCTGGGTGATCTCATCGAAGCAGTTCAGCGACGACGTCAACCGCACGCTCGGCGCGATCCTGGCCGCTGAAATCTCGCCCGAGCTGGTGCCGGTGGAGGCCGGCCAGAAGCCGCAGAGCACGGAGGCGGCGGTCGGACCGTACGAGCTGCAGGATTTCAACCTGTTCTACACGCTTCGCTTCGGCATGCGGCCGTCCAAGATCGCCTTCATGGCGCAGCACGCCTGGAAGGACGTGGCCAAGGGCGAATGGCCGCCGGCCTTCCCGAGCGACCGGCGCAGGGCGTATGATCTGCCGGAGATCCGCCGCTGGCTCGAAGTGTTCCTGCGCCGCTTCTTCGC
>JAEYTQ010000604.1 GCA_023433965.1 Pseudomonadota bacterium
GCTCCAAGGACGTGATCAAATCCGGCGGCGAGTGGATCTCCTCGATCCAGCTCGAGGACATCGCACTGTCCCATCCCGACGTACTGCAGGCCGCTGTGGTCGCGATCAGCCATGAGAAGTGGCAGGAGCGCCCGCTCCTCCTCGTCGTTCGCAAGAAGGGCGCGACCGTCGACGGCCGGACGCTGCTCGACCACATGCGCCCGAAGATCGCGAGCTGGTGGATGCCGGATGCCGTCGAGTTCCTCGACGAATTCCCGATGACCGGCACCGGCAAGGTGCTGAAATCCGCCCTGCGCGACAGATTTAGGGAGTACCGGGTCGCATAACCGGCCCGCCTCGATCAAGGAGATGAGAGATGCTGTACCCGATGTCGCCCAAGGTCGTCGAGCTCAAGCGCAGGCTCGAGAGCTTCATGGACCGGCACATCTATCCGAACGAGGAGCGCTTCTACCGCGAGGCCGAGGAGCTCGGACCGTGGAAGGTCTATCCGATCGTAGAGGAGCTGAAGCCGCTGGCGCGCGCGGAGGGGCTGTGGAATCTGTTCCTGCCCGAGAGCGATCACGGCGCGGGCCTCACCAATCTCGAATACGCCCCGCTCTGCGAGGTGATGGGCCGCTCGCATCTCGCCCCTGAAATCTTCAACTGCTCGGCGCCCGACACCGGCAACATGGAGGTGCTGGAACGCTACGGCACGGAGCAGGACAAGGAGCGCTGGCTGAAGCCGCTGCTCGCGGGCGAAATCCGCTCCTGCTTCGCCATGACCGAGCCGGCGGTCGCATCATCCGATGCGACCAACATCGAAAGCTCGATCGTGCGAGACGGCGACCACTACGTCATCAACGGGCGCAAATGGTACACGACCAACGCGACCGACCCGCGTTGCAAGATCTGCATCTTCATGGGGAAGACCGATCCTGGTAATCCCGACCGGCACAGGCAGCAATCGATGATCCTGGTGCCGATGGACACACCCGGCATCGAGGTCAAGCGTCCGCTGCCCGTGTTCGGCTTCTACGGCGTGCCCGACCGCGCCTCCGAAGTGATCTTCACCAATGTGCGGGTGCCCCGGGAGAACATGCTGCTCGGCGAGGGCCGCGGCTTCGAGATCGCGCAGGGCCGCCTCGGACCCGGCCGCATCCATCACTGCATGCGCCTGATTGGCCTTGCCGAACGCACGCTGGAGAAGATGTGCCGCCGCGCGCGCAGCCGGGTGGCTTTCGGCAAGCCGGTCTCGGAGCAGACGGTGACGCAGGAGCGCATCGCGGAGGCCCGCATCATGATCGAGCAGGCGCGGCTGCTGACGCTCAATGCTGCCTATGCCATGGACACGGTCGGCAACAAGGTCGCGAAAGCCGAGATCGCCATGATCAAGGTCGCCGTGCCCAACATGGCCTGCCAGATCATCGACTGGGCGATTCAGGCCCATGGCGGCGGCGGCACCTCGAACGATTTCGGCCTGACGCACGCCTATGCCACCGCGCGCTTGTTGCGTCTGGCCGACGGACCGGACGAGGTCCATCGCAACCAGATCGCGCGGCTCGAGCTGAGGAAATACTCGAACGCGTAGGAAAGGCGCTATTCCCTCGCTTCAGTTCACCACATAGACGTCGGGATCTGCACTGGAGCTCGGCTTCTTGAAGGCGTTGCGCAAGGCCGGCGACATCGGGACGTTGTAGTTGAGACCGCTCGGCGGCGTCGGCGATTGCAGCCATTTCTTGTAGAGCGCCTCGATCTCCGGGCCGGCGTAGAGCTCCGCGGTGGCGCGGTCGGCGAGCGCCTTGAACCGCGCATCCTCCCGCCGCAGCATGATGCCGTAAGGCTCCGGCTTGGAGAACGCCTCTTCGCTGATCATGAAGGCTTGCGGCTCCTTCGAGCGGGCGATGGCGACCGCGAGCTGGACGTCGTCGAGCGCATAGGCCTGGGCGCGGTCGGTCTCAAGCAGCAGGAAGGCCTCGGCCTGATCCTTGGCGGGCATGATGTTGATGCCGAGATTGCGCTCGGTGTTGACCTTGGCGAGCTGTGTCAGGTTGACCGAGCCGGCCACGGCCGTGACCGCCTTGCCCTTGAGATCGTCGATCGTCTTGATGCTGGCGGCCTTCTTCGCCGCGAACCGGGTCGCGCTGAGGAAGTGCGTGTTGGTGAACGCGACCTGCTTCTGGCGGTCCGCGTTGTTGGTGGTCGCCGAGCAATGCAGATCGAGCGTGCCGTTGACCATCAGCGGAATGCGGTTCGACGACGTCACCGCCAGCGTCTCGACGGAGATGTCGGACGTGCCGAGCTGCTTCTTCACGGCGTCCACGATCCTGAGGCAGATATCCATGGCGAAACCGACCGGCTTCTGGTTGCCGTCGAGATAACTGAACGGGACCGAGGCCTCCTGATAGCCCAGCGTGATCTTCCTGGTCTCCTTGATCTTCTGGAGCGTGCCCGAGAGATCTTCGGCCGAAGCTGTGCCTGCAAGACTTGCCAAGGCCAGGAAAAGAATGGGTAGACGCATCGGCTGCTCCTCATTAGGGGTCGTCGCCCTCGTCGCGACGGGATCGCGGGGGTGATAACCGACGCGTGCAGCGTCCGCCAGACGAGACAGCGACTACCAGCTATCGCGCTTTTCAATCCTGCCCGAACGAACGCCGATTCACTGGCACGTCAGCTGCTGTTCGAACCAGCCGTTCAACCGCTCCGCCAAGGGTGGCCACATCCGCTGAAAGTTCGCGAGCTTGCCGACACTGGCGCGGTACATGTCCCGCAGCTCCCGCTCGACGCCCGGCAGATCGACGCCCGTGCAAGCCCCTTCCCTCACGATGGTCTTGCCGGCGACGACGACCTCCTTCACGAGGGACGCATTCCCTCTCGCAAACAGGAGCGCCATGGGATCGACCGGCATGATCCGGTCGCGATCCAGCCGGTCGAGATCGATCACGACGTAGTCGGCCGGGTTGCGGGCGACGAGTTCGCCATGTCCAGGAGCACCCGTCGCGCGGCGTCCATTGCGGATCGCGAGCGAGAACAGCTCGGCCGGCGTCCACGTCGGCTTGAAGCCGAGGCCGCCATGGGCCATCTGTACCAGCCGCATCTCGCGCAGGATGTCGTCGTCCTCGTCCAGCGCCAGCCCGTCGACGCCGACGGCGATGGCGCAGCCGCACTTGTGCGCGGCGGCGATGGGAGCGAGGCCCGAGCGCAGATGCATGTTCGAACTGAAATTGGTGACGATGCGGGCGCCGGAGGACGCGATCATCTCCAGCTCGTCCGGGCGCGCGTGGATGCAGTGCGCGAGCGTCAGCCGCTCCGAGAGGAAGCCGATGTCGCGCAGCCAGCGCACCATGTCCGGAAAATTCCGGTCGGCCCAGGCGCGCTGGTAAACGGTCTCCAGGAGATGCATGTGGATGCGGCGACCGGTGCGCGCCGAATTCTCGGCCACGGCCTCCAGCAGCGGCTTCGAGCACCATTGCACGCCGGCAGGACCGAGTTGCACGTCCACCATAGGGCCGGCGATGGCGGCGGCAATGGCGGCGGTCAGCTCGATATACGCTTCTGGCGACATCGGCGCGCGGACGAAAAGGTCGTCGATGGTCTTGCGATCCTCGCGCGACAGTCCCGAGAGCATCGGCTCGGCATCACCATAGACGATCGGATTCTGGTCACGCACGGCCATCGCAAAGGCGATGCGGATACCAACGTCGGACGCGGCCTTCGCGATGGCCTTGGCCTCGTCCACCAGGGGCATCGTCCCACTCGGGCGCGTGTAGTGCACCATCATGGCCGCGCAGCCGGCCTTGGCCGAACGCGCCAGCGCCGAGGCCGCCGTCAGATAGGGATCGACGGGCGTGCCTAGCGCGGTCCGCAGGATCCAGCTTTCCAGGGGCATGCCGACAGCGCCGAAGGACGACGCCGTGGCACGGGCATGATCATGGGCATTGATGAAAGCTGGAATGACCAGGGAGCGCGAACCGCTCGCAG
>JAEYTQ010000199.1 GCA_023433965.1 Pseudomonadota bacterium
GTCGACGCCTGCACCAAGATCATCGCGCTGAAGGTCTTCAAGGGCGAGCAACTCGCCACGGTCTATTTCTGGCGCGCGGTGGGCTGGAACAAGAAGGGCGATTATTCGAAGGTCATCGCAGACGCCACCGAAGCGATCCGCCTGCAGCCGAGCCAGGCGGCCTATAACCTCCGGGGCTCGGCCTATTACGACAAGGGCGAGTACGACATCGCGATCAGCGATTTCGACGATGCGCTGAAGCTCGGCCGGCCCAGCGGCACCATCTTCCACAATCGGGGCAACGCCTGGCGCGGCAAGCACGATTATGCCAAGGCCATTGCCGACTACGACATGGCGATCAAGGCCGACCCGAATTCCGCGTTCTCGTACCAGAACCGCGGCATCTCCAAGGAAGCACTCGGCGATCTCGACGGCGCGCTCGCCGACATCAACCAGGCGATCCGGCTCGATCCCTCGCTGCCGCAGCCGCTGATCAACCGCGCCGCGATCTGGCGCGCCAGGGGCGATCTCGACCGCGCCATCGCCGACGGCAGCGAGGCGATCAGGCTCGCCAAGGAGAAGCCGCCGGTCAACATCATGACGCCGCCCAACAGCGTGCTGATCTCCGGCTACACGCATCGCGCGCTGGCCTATGAAGCCAAGGGCGACTACGCCCGCGCCGGCGGGGACTACAAGGCGACGCTGGCGATCGTGGCGTCTGACGCCGGCAGCAAGGCCAACCAGGCCACAGCACGCGTGCGCCTGTCGCTGTTGACGGACGCGGCCGCATCGATCCCGCGCGATGCGCCCTCGCCCGGGACCCGACCGACCTCTGCCCCTGCCCTGCAGCAGACCGGCGCGGCACCGACACAATCGCCCGCCCCGGCCGTTCGCGGCGCACGCATGGCGCTGATCATCGGCAACGGCGCCTATGCGCATGTGAAGGCCCTGCCCAATCCGGCCAACGACGCGCGTGCCGTCGCGAAAAGCCTGCGCGACATCGGCTTCACCGTTTCGGAGGGCATCGATCTCGATCGCACCGCGATGCAGAAGATGACGCGCGACTTCCTGCGCGAGGCGGCCCGGGCGCAGGTCGCGGTGGTCTACTATGCCGGCCACGGCGTGCAGGTCGACGGCCGCAACTACCTCATTCCGGTCGACGTCGCGCTCAAGCCGGGCGCGGGCATGACGGAGACTATGATCGACATGGACACGATCATGGCCGGTCTCGACGACCAGATTCGCACCAACATCCTGATCTTCGATGCCTGCCGCAACAATCCGATGGCGCAGCAGGTCGCGAGCGCCGGCACCAATCGCGGCATCGAGGGTGCCTCGGGCCTCGCCGCACCGACGAGTCTCGGCACCGGTGCGACATTCGGGGCCGGCACGCTGATCGCATTCGCGACCGCGCCGGGCCAGGTGGCGCTCGATGGCGAAGGCGCCAACTCGCCCTTCTCCGCCGCCCTCTCGCGCCATATCGGCACGCCCGGACTGGAGGTGCAGCAGATGCTCACGCGGGTGCGGGCGGAAGTGGTGTCGAGCACCAAGAACAAGCAGGTGCCGTGGTCGAATTCGTCGCTGCTGGGCGAGGTGTATCTGGCGGAGAAGTAGGATGCTCTCGTGCCCGGATGCAGCGCAACGCTTCTTCAGCGGTGCCTGCAAAGCCGGGGCCTACATCTCCGAAAGAACGAAGTCTGGCAGACAGGGTCCCGGCTCAGCGCAGCAAGGCAAGAGCGTTGCAGCGCGTCCGACGAGCGCGGCTGGCTGCGTGAGACTCAATCGCCCCACACTTCCTTCGCGATCTCGACCGCCAGGCGCAGCTTGGCCCACTGCTCCTCCTCCGAGAGTATGTTACCCTCTTCGGTCGAGGCGAAACCGCATTGCGGCGAGACGGCGAGCTGCTCAAGGGGCGCGAACTTGGCAGCTTCTTCCAGCCGACGCTTGATGTCGTCCTTCTTCTCGAGTTCGCCGAACTTCGAGGTGATGACGCCGACCACGACGACCTTGTTGCCCTTGGGCAGGAAGCGCAGCGGTTCGAAGCCGCCGGCGCGATCGCTGTCGTATTCCAGGAAATAGCCGTCGTAATTGGTGCCTGCGAGCATGGTCTCGGCCACCGGCTCGTAGCCGCCCGAGGAGATCCAGGTCGAACGGAAATTGCCGCGGCAGACGTGGGTGGTCACCACCATGTCGGCGGGTTTCTCGGCCAGCGCGTAGTTGATGATGCGCGCATAGATCTGTTGCAGGCCGTCCGGATTGTCGCCGCGCTCGCGCGCCTTCTGCAATTCGTCCTGCGAGCAGAGATAGGCCCACACCGTGTCGTCGAACTGAAGATAACGACAGCCGGCGTCGTAGAACGCCTTCACCGCCTTGCGATAGGTCTTGCCGAGGTCTTCGTAGAAGGCCTCGAGATCGGGATAGACGTCCTTGGAGATCGACTTGCGCCCGCCGCGGAAGTGCAGCACCGCTGGCGAGGGGATCGTCATCTTGGCGGTGAAGTGAGCCTGGTCGGCGACCTTCTTCAGGAAACGGAAGTGATCCAGCATCGGGTGATTGTCGGGGAAGTCGAGCTTGCCGATCACGCGCACCGCGTCGTGG
>JAEYTQ010000654.1 GCA_023433965.1 Pseudomonadota bacterium
GAATAGGTCTGCACCTTCTCGAAATAGGGCAGCTCCTGGATCTTCTTCTCGATGGGATCGGCGACCTGGGTCTGTATCTCCTGCGCGGTCGCGCCCGGCCACATCACTGAGACGTTGACCACCTTCACCGTGAAGAAGGGATCCTCGGCGCGGCCGAGCTTCTCGTAGGAGAAGAAGCCGGCAGCACCGAGCACGATCATCAGGAAGAGAACAAGCGTCGGATGGCTGACTGCCCAGGCCGAAAGGTTGAAGCGCTTCATCGCACTCTCCGAAACACGATCCAGTTGCAACAACGACAGCCGCTCTGTTCAAACCGACGTCGCGAGGCAGCGAAGCAATCCAGGGGGCTGGGCAGGTTCTGGATCGCTTCGCCGCTTCAGCCTTTGCTTAGGGACAAAGGCCGAAACTCGCCTTGCACGACGGGACTCGATTTCTCGTCATTCCGGGATGGTCCGTTCGCTTCTTCGAGGCGCCCCGGAACGACGGGAATTAGAAACTCAGCGACGACACGACCCGCACCCGCTGGCCTGGATCGAGCTTCTGCACACCGAGGGCGACGATCTTGGCGCCCTCTTCCACGCCGCCGGTGATGACGACGTCCTTGCTCTCGTAGGACTTCACCGTGACGGGTTTGAGCGTGACGCCACCGTTCTCGTCGACGACGTAGAACGACGGCTTGCCGCCTTCGTTGAACAGCGCGGACAGCGGCAGCCGCGCGACGCGCTCGGATGCGGCATCCGACAGCGTCAGCGTCGCCGTCATGCCGAGCGCGACCTTGTCGTCGGCCTCGGGCAGCGAGAACTTTGCGAGATAAGTGCGCGTGGCGGGATCCGCCGCCGGCGCGATCTCGCGCAGCTTGGCGGCATACTTCTTGTTCGGCTCGGACCAAAGAGTGACGCTGGCGACGCCCGATTTGGCACGTCCGACCAGCGTCTCAGGGATCGCGACGACCGCTTCCTTTTCGGCAAAGCGGGCGACGCGGATCGAGGCCTGGCCCGCGGCAACCACCTGGCCGGGCTCGATCAGCGTTGCGGTGACGACGCCTTGGGCGTCCGCGTTGAGCGTCGCGTAGGAAAGAGAATTCTTGCTCAGTTCGAGCGCGCGTTCGGCGCGGTTCAGGCGGGCGCGGGCTTCATCGGCTGCGGCACGGCTCGAATCCATCTGGGCGTCCGTCGTCCAGCCCTTGGCTTTCAGATCCTTTGCGCGCTGCTCGGCCGCGGCGGCCTGGGCCAGGACTCCGGTTGCGGCAGTCTGTTCAGCCTGGGCCTGCTCGGCCTGGAGCTTCAGGTCGACCTCGTCGAGGGTGGCGAGCGGCTGGCCGATTTCGACGGTCTGGCCGACCTCCACGAGACGCTTGGCGACCTTGCCGGCAACCCGAAAGCCGAGATCGCTCTCGATTCTGGGACGGATGGTGCCGACGAAGCTGCGCTCGGGCGTCTCGGCATCATAGTGTGCCGTCGCGACTAGAACCGGCCGGGGCGGCTCGGCCTTTTCCGCGACGGTGTCATTGCACCCGGCTAGGCTGGCGGCCATCAGGGCCAGCGACACACCTGCCAACAGCCTGGAATAGCTCGACAAAACGGTCCGGATGAACATCGAAGGACACTCCTAGCATCTCGAATGAGAGGAATGTCGACTAATCACTGATAAAAGTCAATAATCGTCAGTCATCAGGAAAGTGTGATCGTGGGGGTAATTTGAGGTTGGAATGGCAGAGAGGCGAATGTCGCGCATCGTTCTGTGCCCCGGACGCAGCGCGCACACCGAGCCCAGGAGCACACACCGAGCTTAGGGAAAGGTGGTACGCACGGCGCGCGAAGTGCGCAGCTTTGAATTTCCCTACCGTACGCAATTTGCCCTGCTACCGCCCCTGGCCGGCGAACTCGTGCTTGCTGTCGTGGCCGCCGACGAACACCAGGACGCCGGCGAGCAGAGGCAGCACGGCGAGCACCAGGAGGCCGGTCGAGGTTTGTCCTGTGGCTTCCTTGACCCAGCCGATCAGATACGGTCCGCCGAAGCCGGCGAGATTGCCGATCGAGTTGATGAGCGCGATGGCGCCCGCGGCTGCGGTGCCGGAGAGCCAGGCGGTCGGCAAGGTCCAGAACACGCCGAAGCAGCAGAACACGCCGATCGCCGCAACCGTCAACACCATCATCGTCGCCGTGGGATCGCTGAGATAGGACGACGCGCCGAGCGCGACCGCCGTGACCAGCAGCGGCGCACCGACATGCATCACGCGCTCGCGCGTCGCATCGGAGTGGCGTGCCCACAGAACCATGGCGATGGTGCCGAACAGATAGGGGATCGCGGTGACGAAGCCGGTCTGGGCGTTGGTGAGGCCGAACGCCTTGACGATCTGCGGCAGCCAGAACTGCATGCCATAGAGCGCGCCGACGAAGCCGAAATAGATCAGGCTGAGCGCGATCACCTTGGGTGAGGACAGCGCTTCGCCCAGGGAAAGGTGCTTCACCGCCCGCTTGGCTGCGATCTCCGCATCGAGCTTCGCCTTGAGCCAGGCCTTCTGCTCGGCCGAGAGCCAGTCAGCCTTCTCTGGTTTATCCGTGAGATAGAACCAGGTGACGATGCCGAGCAGCACGGAGGGGATGCCCTCGATGATGAAAAGCCACTGCCAGCCTTTCAGCCCCATCATGCCGTCGAGCCCGAGCAGGAGGCCCGAGATCGGCGCGCCGATCACGGTCGAGACCGGCACGGCGATTGCGAAGGCCGCCAGGAAGCGGGCGCGATATTCGGCCGGATACCAATAAGTGAGATAGAGGATGATGCCGGGGAAGAAACCAGCCTCGGCGACACCGAGCAGAAAGCGCAGGACATAGAAGCTCGTCACGCCGCTGACCATCGCCATCAGGGCGGAGATGATGCCCCAGGTCACCATGATCCGCGCGATCCAACGGCTCGCGCCGAACTTCTCCAGCGCAAGGTTGCTCGGAACCTCGAAGATGAAATAGCCGATGAAGAAGATGCCGGCGCCCCAGGAGAAGATCAGCGGCGTGAATTTCAGGTCGGCGTTCATGGTCAGCGCGGCGAAGCCGAGATTGACGCGGTCGAGATAGGAGAAGAAATAGGCCAGCACCAGGAAGGGAATCAGGCGCCAGGAGATGGCGCGAATGGTCGAGGTCTCGATCTCCGACTTGGTGGCACCGGCGGAACCGGCATAGGTGGTGGTCTGGCTCATGGCTTCTTCCCGGGGTTGTTGCTTTTTTCGGGTCTGCGGCCGTTTTCAGCATCGCGAGCAAAGAGTCAATGGAACAAGCAATGCACGAGACGCAGCCGGGCCAGCCCTTTGCGCCGCTTCGGACATCGCTGATCCGCGCCGCCCTCGCGCTCGCGGTGATCGCCTGCGGGCTGTCCCTGCGCTGGTACGGTTTCCGGCTCGGCCTGCCTGCCTTCATCGTGAAGTACGGCGGCTCGCTGCTGTGGGCGACGATGGTGTTTCTGCTGG